>DATEKP010000031.1:0-4248 GCA_035277405.1 Allostellaceae bacterium
ACCTCGGGGGCTTACGAGGTGACGGTGTTCTCCGAGGTCCTGGGGCAGGCGCGCGCGCTGCTCGACGGCGCCCAGCCGCTGATCGTGACGGTCGATGTCCGGCGCGAGGAGGAGAATCTTCGGCTCACCGCGCAGAAAATCGAGCCGCTCGACAACATCGTCGTGCACGCCGCCGCCGGCTTGCGCGTGTTTGTCGGCGAGGCCGAGGCGCTGCCGCGCCTGAAGAGCCTGTTCGCGCGGGAGGCGCCCGGCCGCGGCCGCGTCACGATCGTGCTCGACCTGGCGAAAAGCGAGGTCGAACTGGCATTGCCCGGCGGCTTCCGCGTCGATCCAAAAATCCGCGCCGCCGTCAAGTCGCTACCCGGCATCGTCGACGTGCACGACATCTGACGGGCCCTGCGAAAGGCGTGGGAAACCCGCCAACCGCCGCGATTGGGCGGCGGGTTGCGCTGCGCTCCACCCGCCCTACAATTCGGCCGCGAGGCAAGAGGTTGCGACGACGATGCCCGACGGCCCTCGCTATGACGACGATTTCTACGCCTGGACGCAGTATCAGGCCGAGGTGCTGCGCACCATGCGCCGCGCCGACAATCGGCTCGATCGCGAACACGTGGCCGAGGAGATCGCGGATTTGGGCAAGAGCGAGCGTGATGCGGTGCGCAGCCAGATCGTTCGCATCATAGAGCATTTCTTGAAGCTCGAATATTCGCCGGCAGCGGACCCGCGCTTCGATTGGATGGCTTCCATCGTCGAGGCGCGCCGAGCGCTGGGCGACAAGATCACCGCGACTTTGCAGCACGATGCCGAAGCGATATTGCCGCAGCTCTACGCCGACGCGCGGGAACTCGCCGAACTCGGGTTGCGCAAATTCGGCGAGGATGCTGCGGCCTCGCGCATGCCGCCGGCGTGTCCGTACACACTCGCGCAAATCCGCGAGCGCGGCTGGTACCCGGAACCGGCGGGTTAGCCCGTGCCGGAAATCACTTGCCGGAACCGCGCCGGATCACCGACGATCACCGAAGAGGGCTTCGGCCGGCGCTTGCAAGGCGATGACATGAACGATCTCTACCTGCGGAGCGGCATCTTTCTTGCGCCGTTCCACAATCACGACGAAAACCCGACGCTCTCGATCGAGCGCGACCTCGAGCTGTTGGAACATCTCGATCGGCTCAACTATCACGAAGCCTGGATCGGCGAGCATCACTCGGGCGGGTTCGAGCTGATCGCCTGCCCCGAGATGTTCATCGCTGCCGCGGCGCAGCGCACCCGCCATATCCGCCTCGGCACCGGCGTCGTTTCGCTGCCCTACCACAACCCATTCATGTTGGCTGACCGCATGGTGCAGCTCGACCACATGACGCGCGGCCGCGCCATGTTCGGGGTCGGCCCCGGCGCGCTGGTGCACGACGCGCTGAAGATCGGCATCGATCCCGGCGAGCAGCGCCGCATGATGGACGAGAGCTTCGAGGTCGTCGTTCGGCTGCTCCGCGGCGAGACCGTCAACCGGAAAACCGACTGGTTCAACCTGACCGACGCGCAACTGCAATTGCGCCCGTATACGCAGCCGCACATGGAGCTGGCGGTCGCCGCGGCGCGCTCGCCCTCGGGCGGCGTCCTGGCCGGCAAGCACGGCGTCGGCATGCTGTCGATCGGCGGCACCGCGCCGGCGCAGATGGAGCGCCACACCGCCAATTGGAACCTGTACGAGGAGACCGCGCGCGCCAACGGCCACGTGCCGAACCGCAAGGACTGGCGCGTAGTCGGCATGTTCCACATCGCCGAGACGCGCGAGCAGGCGCGCAAGAACGTCGAATTCGGCGTGCAGGCTTTCGCCAATTACTTCCGCGATGTCGCGACCTTCCCGATCATCCCGCCCGAGGTGCCCAACCCGACCGACTGGCTGATCGAGACCGGCACCGGCTGCATCGGCACGCCCGACGACGCAATCGCCTATATCGAGCGGCTGGTCGCCGGCTCGGGCGGGTTTGGCGTGCTCTGCGAACTGGCGCAGAACTGGGCCGACTGGGAGGCCACCAAGCGGCATTACGAGCTGATGGCGCGCTTCGTGCACCCGCATTTCCAGCGCAGCCGCGACTTGCTGCGCGGCAGTTATGACTACGCGACGAGCCATCATGTCGATTTCACCGGCCGGGCCGCCGCGGCGATCCAGAAGGCGATCGACCAGCACGAGGCAGGCCGAGCCGGCGGGGCAAAGGCGGCGGCGGAATAAGGGCCTGCATCGCGATAGCCGGCGCTCGCGACGCGCCTGGCGCGTCCTATATTAGGTGGCGGGCGGGTGCACCGCTCGGAGGGTACCGCGATGCAGAGTCAAAACCGGTTTTTCGACGATGTCGCGCGGGTCGCGGCCGGCGCCGCCGGCGCCATCACCGGCATGCGCGACGAGATCGGCGCGCGCCTGCGCGACCAGCTCGAACGCGTGCTGGCCGGGATGGATCTGGTCAGCCGCGAGGAGTTCGAGGCGACCAAGGCGATGGCGGCAAAGGCGCGCGAGGAACAGGAGACTCTGTCGCGCCGGGTGGAGGAGCTGGAGAGGCGGCTCGCCGCTTTCGAGCAACACCCCCCAACTTCCTGAGATGAGAACGCGATACTACCCCTAAATCTAGTCTTGCTTTGACCGCCGGGCTTTGGCAGCGTAGCCCGGTGCGCAACCTCAACGCCGCGAAGCCACAAACAGGAGATCGCCGCCGCAGCATCCGATTGCCAAGTCCTGCCGTTCCATTGCATCGAGTCGCCTCCAGGAGGGCGCGATGACTGCTGTTTCCCAGGTCGAAGTTCATTCACCCGCCGGCAATCCGATCGACCTCGTCGAGGAAATCGTGCTCGCCAACGATTGGGCGCACGACCGCGCCAGCGACGAGGAGATGATCATCGAGATCGCCGGCCGCTGGTGCGACTACCGCCTCTACTTTCTGTGGCAGGAGGAGCTGAGTGCGCTGCATTTTTCCTGTGGCTTCGATCTCAAGGTGCCAAAGCGGCGACGCGGCCCGTTCTACGAGCTGCTGGCGTTGGCCAACGAGCGGCTGTGGCTCGGCCATTTCGATCTGGCGGCCGGCGAGACCTCGCCGACCTTCCGCTACGCGGTGCTGCTGCGCGGTATCGGCGTGGCCAGTTCGGAGCAGGTCGAGGACCTCGTCGATATCGCTGTCTCGGAATGCGAGCGCTTCTACCCGGCGTTCCAGCTGGTGATCTGGGGCGGCAAGGCGCCCGAGGAGGCGATGGCGACGGCGATGATCGAGCCGATCGGCGAGGCCTGATCCGATCCAACCTTAAAACATGGTCATTGCGAGGAGCGCAGCGACGAAGCAATCTCGATCCCGGTGAGCTGGCAGCGCGATTGCGTTGCTGTGCTCGCAATGACGTAACTGGGCGGGTAGCTGCGATGGCCGCAGAAGGGTCCGACCGAATCAAAACCGGGACGATCGTGCTCGTCGGCTGCGGTCAGATGGGGTCGGCGATGCTGCGCGGCTGGCTTGTGCAGGGCGCGGCGCGGCGTTTTGTGGTCGTCGAACCGGCCGGGTTGCCGGCCGTATTCGCTGGCGCCGCGAACGTTGCCTGGCATCCTGCGGCAGACGCGCTGCCGGCGGACATGCCGCCCGATGCGGTCGTTTTCGCCGTGAAGCCGCAGATCATCGATGACGCGTTGCCCCCCTACCGCCGCTGGGCGCGGCCGCAGACACTGTTCATCTCTATCGCCGCCGGCACAACGATCGGCCGCCTCGCACGACATCTGGGTGAGGAGGCGGCGATCGTCCGCTGCATGCCCAACACGCCGGCGGCGATTGGGCGCGCGATCACGGTTGCCTGCGCCAACCCGCGCGTCGGTGATGGCCAGCGCGCGCTTTGCGAGGCGCTGCTGGCGGCGATCGGCGAGAGCGCCTGGGTCACGGACGAGGTGCTGCTCGACGCGGTGACGGCGGTGTCGGGCAGCGGCCCGGCCTATGTTTTTCTCCTGATCGAGGCGATGGCCGAGGCCGGCGCGCACGCTGGACTGCCGGCCGATCTGGCGCTGCGCCTGGCGCGCGCGACCGTCGCCGGGGCCGGCGAACTGGCGCGGCGATCGCCGGAGACGCCCGGCAAGCTGCGCGAGAACGTGACCAGCCCGGGTGGCACGACGCGCGCTGCGCTCGATGTATTGATGGCCGAAGACGGCCTGCCGCATTTGCTCGACCGCGCCGTCGCCGCGGCGACCGCGCGCTCGCGTGAACTGGCCGGCTGAGCGATGGCTAG
>DATEKP010000032.1:0-4074 GCA_035277405.1 Allostellaceae bacterium
ACCCATTCCTCAACCGCACAAGCCGCTGAGCCATGGGTCGCGGCCTCCGTCCGGGACCTCGGAAACCAAGGGAGAAAAGCGCATGCCGCTACCCCGGCAAGAAGTCGATGCGACGACGCCGAAATATTTGCGCGACAAATACGCGATCGTCGGGGTCGGGGAGACCACCTATACCCGCGGCTCCGACAAGACGACGCGTGCGCTCGGCACCTGGGCGGTCAGGAACGCGATCCTCGATGCCGGGCTGAAACCCTCGGACATCGACGGCATGCTGGATTATTCGGGCGGCGAGTCGACGAGCGCGACGTTCATCGCCGGCGATCTCGGCATCCGCCTCAATTTCTATATGGACGTGGTCGGCGGCGGCTCCTCGACCGAGGCCCTGATCGGCATCGCGATCGGCCTGATCGAGGCCGGCTGCTGCAAAACGGTCGCGATCTTCCGCGCCATGAACGGCTTCAGCCAGGTGCGCATCGGCGGCACCGGCGCGCGCTCGGCCGCTCCCGTGTCGGGCGACATGCTGCACAACCGCGCCTATGGCTGGCAGAGCGCCGGGCAGAGCTTTGCGCCGACGTTCATGCGCCACATGTACGATTACGGCACGACGCCGGAACAGGTCGCGCACGTCAAGATGTTTCATTCGAACCACGCCTCCAACAACCCGAAGGCCTATTACAAAAAGCGCTTCACGGTCGAGGACGTGATCAACAGCCGCTTCATCTGCAAGCCGCTGCACCTGCTCGATTGCTGCGTCGAGACCGACAATGCGACCTGCGTCATCGTCACCTCGGCCGAGCGCGCCCGCGACATGAAACAGCCGCTGGTGCTGATCCGCGGCGTCGTCGGGCGCTGCAACAAGCCGCGCCTCGACATGCATTACCAGCACGGCCCGATCTCGACCGTCGCCGGCCACTATGCCAAGGACATCTTGTGGCCGAACGCCGGGGTCGGGCCGGAGGACATCGACATCACCGGCTCCTACGACGCCTTCACCTTCACGACGATGCTGCAGCTCGAGGATTACGGCTTCTGCAAAAAGGGCGACGGCGGGCACTACGTGTCGGACGGTACGATCGGCCTCGGCGGCAAGCGGCCCAACAACACCTCGGGCGGGCATCTGTGCGAGGGCTATACGCACGGCATGAACATGGTGATCGAGAACGTGCGCCAATTGCGCCACGACGCCGACGATTCCTGCCCGCTCGGCCCCGACGGCAAGCGGCAACACACCTACGACTACCGCGAGGGCGGCTGCCGCCAGGTTCGGAACGTCGAGGTCAGCGCCAATCTCGGCTGGGCCAACCCGGCGACCGCCTCGTCGATGGTCATGCGCCGCGGCTGAGGTTTCATACGGACCGCGGGCCTCCGGCCCGCAGCGGGCGGGACGCCCGCGCTCCCAACCCCGCATCGAGGGAGACTGAAATGCCCGGAATCCAGGCGAATTATCTCGGCATGCCGCTACAGGTGGCCGATCTCGACCACGAGAACCTCGATTATTTCCGCCATTGCGCGGCGCACGATTTTCACCTGCAGGCCTGCGCCGGCTGCGGCCGGCTGCGCTACCCGCCGACGACGGCCTGCCCGTGGTGCATGGCCTTGGAATCGACGTGGCGGCGGGTCGAGGGCAAGGGCGCGGTGCACTCCTATACCGAGGTGCATCACGCGATACAGCCGGCGTTCCGCGACCACACGCCCTACATGGTGCTGCTGGTCGATCTCGACACGCAGAAGGGCGAGCCAACGCCGGAAGAGGCATTGCGCGTGATCGGCAATCTGTGCACGCCGGACGGCAGGCTGGCGCCGCCCGACATGGTCAAGCGGGTCGGCATCGGCACCCGCGTGCGCATGGTGTTCAGCGATGTCGGCGAGGGCCTCGCCTTGCCGCAATGGACGATCGACGAGGGTGCGCCGCAGCCCGCCAGCGTCTGGCGATACGCGCAGGAGTAGCGCACCCTTCAACGCGGAGTGCACGCGCCTATCCGCAGGTACGCCCACCCCTCGTCGCCCCCGCGAAAGCGGGGGTCCAGAAGCCAACGGCAGAGCGGTAGCCCTGATTCCCGCTTGCACGGGAATGACTGTTTGTCCGGGGTCGCGCACAAGGACAAAGGCCGAGCGGCCGTCAAAAACTGAGGCGGGTGCGGAAGATCAGGTTCGCGTAGAAATAGAGTTCGGCGTCGAGCGCGCGCTTGATATTGTCGGCGCGGCGGAAGCCGTGCTGCTCGCCCTGGAACAGCAGGTAGCCGACCGGGATGCCGCGCCGGCGCAACGCCTCGACCATCAGCTCGGTCTGGTTCGGCGGGACGATGCGGTCGTCGGCGCCCTGGAAGAAGATGACCGGGAGTTGCAGCCGGTCGGCATGGGTCAACGGCGAACGCTCGCGGTATAGGTCGGCGCGTTCGGGATAGGGGCCGATCAGCCAATCAAGATAACGCGACTCGAATTTGTGCGTGTCGCGCGCCAGCGCGGCCACATCGCTGACCCCGTAATGGCTGGCGCCGCCCTTGAACACCTCGCCGCGCACCAGCGCCGCCAGCACCGTGTAGCCGCCGGCGCTGCCGCCGGTGATGACGGCACGCCCGCCGTCGGCGAGGCCCTTGGCGATCGCGTAGCGCGCGGCGGCGAGGCAGTCCTCGACATCGACGACGCCCCACTGCCCTTTCAGCCGCTCGCGATAGGCGCGGCCGTATCCGGTGCTGCCGCCGTAATCGACATCGAGCACGGCGATGCCGCGGCTCGTCCAGTACTGGATGCCGAGGCTCAGCACGCCGGCCGCCGACGCGGTCGGGCCGCCATGGCACTTGACGACGAGCGGCGGCTTCCCGCCGGAGGGCGCGGCGTGGTCGGGGTTGGTGGGCGGGTAGTAATTGGCGTGCGCGAGGCCGCCCGCAGTTGGAAATTCGAGGTGCTGCGGCGCCGAGAAATAGCGGCGCAGCCCGTCCTCGGCGGCGGCGGGGGCAGCGTGGCGCAACACTTCGGCGGCGCCGCTCTCGGGATCGATCGCGACGATCGCCGGCGGCTCGATCGGCGCGCCGGCGCGGCAGATAATCCGACCGGCCGCGATGCGGATCTGCCCGAATTCGCTGTAGGGCGCCGCCACGATCGGGGTCAGCGCGCCGCTCGACACATCCAACCGGGCGAGATGGCCGCTTCCGGCCTCGCTGTAGGCGCAGACCAGCCGGTCGGTCGACAGAAACGCGTAGGTCGATTGCCCGAACACCCATTGCGGCTGACCGAACTCGGCGGCGCGCGGACACAGCGGCCGCACCGCGCCGTTCGCCGGCTCGCACCGATAGAGGTTCCACCAGCCGGTGCGGTCGGACACGAAATAAAGCACGCCGTCAGGGGACCATTGCGGCTGGAAAATCGACTCGGCGGCGCCACCGGCGACAAGCCGGGGCGCGGCGAGCGCGCCATCGGCAGCGATTTCGGCCAGCCACAACTCGGTGCCGACCCACGGCATGTTCGGGTGGTCCCAGGAGAGCCAGGCGAGCCGCCTGCCGTCCGGCGACAGGCGAGGCGAGGCGTAGAAATCGTGGCCCTGCGCCAGCAACTCGCCCGGTCCCGGCGCGGCGAGGTCGATCGCGACCAATGTATTGTCAACCCGACCGCCGTCGCCGTGCGCCTCGCGCACGCCTATCCAGCGCCGGCGATCCGCATCGAACACGCCGTCGGCGTAACGCCAGCCGCCGCCCTCCGGGGTCAGCGGCTCCGGCGCGCCGCCGCCGGCTTGGCGATAGAGGCGCTGGTCGGCGAAATTGCTGAAGAACACGAGGCCGCCATGCACGCACACGGCGCCGCCGCCATATTCGTGAACGCGGGTGCGGGCGCTGTAGGGCGATGGCGTGACGTCCTCGACGGTGCCTGCCGGGCCGTGCCGCACGACGACGTTGCGGCCGCCCTCGCTCGGCCTTCCCTCGATCCAGTAGACGTCCGCGCCATCGACGATGATATCGCCGAGCCCGATCGCCTCGCCGACGATCAGCTCCGAGGTGATCGGCGAGCGCCACGCGCCGTAGGGCAGGGTTTCGCGTGCGGTCATCGCGTCAGTGTTCCAAGTCCGAGCATTTGTCGAAC
>DATEKP010000033.1:0-8596 GCA_035277405.1 Allostellaceae bacterium
CGGGCGCTTCCTGTTCGGCATCGGCGGCGGCTGGAACCAGGACGAGATGGAGGACCACGGCACGGTCTACAAGACGCGCTTCCAGAAGATGCGCGAGCAGATCGAGGCGATGAAGGCGATCTGGACTCAATCGAAGCCCGAATATCACGGCGAGATCGTCGATTTTCCGACGATGATGACGTGGCCGAAGCCGGTGCAGAAGCCACACCCGCCGGTCATCGTCGGCGGCGCCTTTCCGCAGGCCGCGCGCCGCGCCATTCGCTACGGCAATGGCTGGGTCCCGATCGCCGGCCGCGGCAACATCGAGGATGCGATCCCGGCCTTCAAGGACATGTTGAAGGAGGCGGGCCGCAGCCTTGCGGACGTGCCGATCACGATGTTCGGCGTTGCGCCCGACGCCGATCTCGTCAAGCGTTACCGCGACATGGGCGTGACTCGGGTCGTCGCCGGCTGCCCGCCCGAACCGGCGGAGAAGACGCTGCCGCTGCTCGACAAATGGGCCGGCATCATCCGCCAGGTGAACGGGTAACGCGATCTGGTCATTCCGGGGCCGCCCGCAGGGCGGAACCCGGAATCCACGAACACCAGCCTATGGAATATGGATTCCGGGTTCACCGCTGCGCGGCGCCCCGGAATGACGACTGGTAGGAGCGTCTCATGCCTGACAGCGACATTCGCATCATCACCGACGGTCTCGGATTTCCCGAAGGCCCCGTGTGGATGGCCGACGGTTCGGTGATCCTCGGCGAGATTTCCGGGGCGAAGGTGACGCGCGTCGCGGCGGACGGCGGCAAGCGCGAGATCGGCAAAGCCGGCGGCGGGCCAAACGGCGTCGCCACCGGCCCCGACGGCGCGCTCTACGTGTGCAACAACGGCGGCGCGGTCTATGAGTCGACCCCGAGTTTCCTCTCCACCGGGCCGGCACGCGACTACAAGGGCGGCTATATCCAGCGCATCGATGCGAAGACCGGCGAGACGCGCATCCTCTACAGCGAGTGCAACGGCCACAAATTATCGGCGCCGAACGACCTCGTTTTCGACCGCCAAGGCGGCTTTTATTTCACCGATCTCGGCAAGCGCTACGCTCATCGCCGCGACCACGGCGGGCTCTATTACGCATTGCCGGACGGCTCTAAGATTGTCGAGCTCGCCTACCCGATCGTCAGCCCCAACGGGGTCGGCCTGTCGCCCGACGAAAAGACGGTTTATTTTGCCGATACCGAATCGTCGCGGCTCTTCGCCTTCGACATCATCTCGCCCGGCATTATCCGGAAGGAACCGTTCCCGGCCCCCTATGGCGGCCGCTGCGTCTGTGGCCTGCCGGGGTTTCAGCGCTTCGATTCGCTCGCGCTCGAGGCCTCCGGCAACATCTGTATCGCAACTCTTGTCACCGGCCACATCACCGTGATCTCGCCCTCGGGGCAGGTGGTGCGCCAGGTCAAGATGCCGGACGTCTACCCGACCAACATCTGCTTCGGCGGTACCGATCTGCGCACCGCCTACATCACCCTCTCGGCTTCGGGCCAACTCGCCGCGATGCCCTGGCCCGAACCCGGGCTCAAACTCAACTTCATGGCGTGAGCGCGTCGATGCAAATCGAGATCATCTGCACCGGCGACGAGGTGCTGACCGGCAAGATCGTCAACACCAATTTCGGCTACATCGCCCAGAAGCTCGAGGATGTCGGGCTGGCGGTGCGCTGGGGGACGACGGTCGGCGACGACCGCGAGACGTTGCTCGCAGCGTTTCTCGAAGCGGGCGCGCGGGCCGATGCGGTCATCGTCAACGGCGGACTCGGGCCGACCGTCGATGATTTGTCGCAGGAGATTGCTGCGCGCGCCGCCGGGGTCGACCTCGTGCTGAGCGAGGAGTGGCTGGCGACGATGGAATCGTATTTCGCCCGCCGCAGCCGCGTCATGTCGCCGAACAACCGGAAGCAGGCGATGCTGCCGGCCGGCGCCGAGATCCTGCACAACCCGATCGGCACGGCGTGCGGCTTCGCGCTCGATATCGGCAAGGCACGCTTCTTCTTCACCCCCGGCGTGCCGCGCGAATTGCGCCGCATGCTTGAGGAGCAGATCATCCCGCGCCTGCTGGCGCGGAGCGGCGCGCCGACCGCGATCCGGCTCAAGCGCTTTCATTCCTACGGCCTCGGTGAAAGCCATTGCGACGCGCTGCTCGACGGGGTCGAGTCGCTGGTGCCGGACGGTAGCGCCAAGCTTGGCTTTCGCGCCCACTACCCGCAGATCGAGACGAAGCTGACCGTGCGCGGCGCCGACGCCGCGGATATCGAGCGGAAGCTCGGGCCGGTCGTCGCCGAGGTCCGCAGGCGGCTCGGCAATTTCATTTTGGCCGAGGACGACGACACGCTTGAGGGCGTGATCCTCGCCGCGCTGGCCGAGCAGGGCGGCTCGCTGGCGGTGGTCGAGACCTTCACGGGCGGCCAGATCGCCGCGCGTCTCGCGCCGATGCCGGGCGCCGAGGCGATTTTCCGCCGCGGATATATAGCGCGCGACCTGGGCGAATTGTGGGACGCCCTGCATCTGACGACCGCACCGGAGATCACCCGCGATGGCGCCGCCGCGGTGGCCGAGGCGGCGCGGCGGCAGAGCGGCGCCAGCCATGCGCTTGCGGTTTTGATCGAGGTCGATGACGGCCCCGACCGCATCGATTTCGGCGGCACGATCTGCCTGGCGATCGCCGGCGAAGACGGCGTCGTCGATTCGCGGCGCTCGCGCATCCTCGGCGGCCGCGAATGGCTGCGTCTCGGCGCCGTCGAACTGGCGCTCGATTGCCTGCGCCGCCGTCTGCACGGCCTGCCGGTCACCGAGCGCATCGATTTCGAGAGGAGCTGAATGTCTGCCAACAACAGGAGCGAGGTCAAACTCGTCCATTCGTCCGATCTGCATGTCGATGACGATCGGATCGCCGGGCTCAACGGCGGCGACGGCACCGGCGGGCTGGCTGCGGTATTACGCACCGCGCGCGCCCTCGCCGCCGACATCTTGCTGCTGGCCGGCGACACCTTCGACAACCACGCTGTCAGTTCCGGCACGATCGACCGCGCCGGCCAGTTGCTGGCCGATGCCGGAGTGCCCGTCGTCATCCTTCCCGGCAATCACGACCCGGCGACGCCGGATTCGATCTGGCTGCGCGGCAGCTTCGACAAGATCGGCAACCTTGCGATCCTCGGCATCACCAACGAGCGCGTCGTTCCCTTTCCTTTCTGCGACCTGGAGGTTTGGGGCAACGCGCATCGCGATTACCAGGACATGGTGCCGCTGCGCGACCCGCCGTCGCGCGCCGCGCGCTGGCACGTCGCGATCGGGCACGGCCATTACGAGCCGCCCGAGACCTGGGCCAACCCGCTGCGCCCGTCCTGGCTGATCAGCGACCGGATGATCGCCGCGACCGGCGCCGACTATCTGGCGCTCGGCCATTGGGATCGCGCCGCACAGGTCGGCAACGGCTCCGTGCCGGCCTATTATTCCGGCGCGCCGCACCACGCCGGCACGGTCAATTTCGTGCGCCTGACCCATAACGGCGATGTCGTCGTCACCCGCGAAGCGCTGCGAAACAGCGAATAGGAGCCGCCATGCCGCAGCAGATCCGCGCGATCGTCGTCGATCCCGCCGCATCGGGGAAACTGGCGATCAAGCCGGTCGAACTGCGCGATCCCGATCGCGACGAGGTCGGGGTCCGGGTCACCGCGATCTCGCTCAACCGCGGTGAGACGCGGCGTGCCTTGACCCAGGCCGAACCGGGCTGGCGGCCCGGCTGGGACTTCGCCGGCACGGTCGAACACGCGGCGGCGGACGGCAGCGGCCCCCCGGCCGGCACGCGCGTCGTCGGCATCCTGCCGTCGGGGGCCTGGGCCGAGCGGGTCAATTGCCGCAGCCATGCCGTGGCGATGCTGCCCGACGCGGTCGGCGACGCGCAGGCCGCGACGCTGCCGGTCGCCGGGCTGACCGCGCTGCACGCGCTACGCCAAGGCGGCCTGCTGCTTGGCCGCAAGGTCTTGATCGACGGCGCCTCGGGCGGGGTCGGCCATCTCGCCTGTCAGCTTGCGGCGGCTTCCGGCGCGGAAGTTTGGGGGCATGTGCGGCGAGCCGAAGCACGCGCGGCGGTCGCCGAATGGTGCGGCGAGCGCGTCGTGGTCAGCCGCGACCTCGCCGCCGCCGGCGCGCACGGGCCGTTCTGGCTGATCGTCGATTCGCTCGGCGGACCGGCGCTCGCCGCGGCACTCGGCATGCTGCAGCCGAACGGCACCTGCGTCACGCTCGGCATCTCCGACGCGGCCAGCGCGACGTTCGAAAGCCGCAACTTCTTCGGCACCGGCGGCGCGCGGCTCTACGGCCTGACCCTGTTCCACGAACTGATGAGCGTCGAGCGCGCCGGCATCGGGCTCGCCCTGCTCGCCGGGCTGATCGCCGCCGGCAAGCTGCGGCCCGAGATCGCGGTCGAGGCGCCATGGCACGAGATCGGCACGGTGGCCCAGCGGTTGATCGACCGCGAATTCTCCGGCAAGGCGGTGCTGCACGTCGCGGCGTAGCGGCCATCAATTGAAACGTCATTCCCGCGCAAGCGGGGATCCAGGGGACCAGAGTCGGAGCGGTTGCCCTGGACCCCCGCTTTCGCGGGGGCGACGAGAGCTTGGCGTCAACGAAACACGACGACGCTGCGAATCGCCTCACCGCGCTGCAAGGCGGCAAAACCGTCGTTGATGGCCTCCAGGCCGATGCGCGCCGAGATCAACTCGTCGAGTATCAGACGGCCGTCGAGATAGGCGCGCGCGAGCAGCGGAAAATCGCGCGCCGGCCGCGCCCCGCCATAACTCGACCGGCGGATGCGCTTCTCGCCCATCAGGCTGCCCCAGCGGAACGCGATATCGTCCGCGACATCGGTCTTGCCGAGCCAGATGACCTCGCCGCCGGGCCTGACCGCCTCGACGCTGAGGCGGAAGGAAGCCGGGCTACCGGCGGCCTCGAACACGACATCGGCGCCGCGCCCGCCGGTCTGTGCGCGGGCGACCGCGGCTCCGTCCTCGCGGCGTGCGCGAACCAGGCAGGTCGCGCCAAGCCGCTCGGCGAGCGCCAGCTTTCCGTCGTCGAGATCGACTGCGATTATTTTACCGGCGCCGGCGAGCCGCGCCCCCTGCACCGCCGATAAGCCCACGGCGCCGCAGCCGATCACCATCGCGGTGTCGCCGTAGGCGAGGGTCGCGACGTTGAGCGCCGCCCCGACCCCGGTCATCACGCCGCAGCCGATCAGGCAGGCGGAGTCGAACGGCAGTTCCTTCGGCACCGCGATCGCCTGTTGATCGGCGACGATCGCATATTCGGCGAAGCCGCCGACAAACATCAGCGTGCGCAGTTCGCGGCCGTCGCGCAGCCGGGCGCGGTTACCGCCGTCAAAGGCTCGCGCCTGCGGACCGTGGTCCAGGTAGCTCTCGCACAGGATCGGCAGGTCGCGGTCGCAGTAGAAGCAATGGCCGCAATGCGGGTTCCATGACAGCACCACATGGTCGCCGACCGCGACGCCGCGTGCTTCGGGGCCAATCTCTTCGACGATGCCGGCCGCCTCGTGCCCGAGCACGATAGGCAGCGGGTAGCGCAGCGACCCGGTTATCACTTCGAGATCGGTATGGCACAGCCCGGCCGCCGAAATCCGCACCAGCACATCGTTGCCGACCAGCCCGTCGGCGACGACCGACTCAACCGTCAGCGGCGCCCCGACCGCATGCAATACCGCCGCGCGATACTCGATCGCCATGGCCGGCTCCTCATCCGGACAGCCTACGACCCCGGCACGGTGCCCCGGGGCAGGCCCTCGCAATAGCGGGCAATCTCGCCGGGCGTGGTGATCCACAATTCGTCCTGGTGCGCCATGATGTGGCGGAGCGCGCCACGGAAGGCGCGCAGGCGGAACGGCTGGCCGACGATGAACGGGTGCAGCGCGACCGAGAACACCAGCGGGTATTTTCGCGATTGGTCGAGCATCTCGTCGAACTGGTCAATGACCATCTCGGCGAATTGCCGGCCGGTGTGGCGGCGGAAGACCAGAGCCGGCGAGTCGTTACACTCGATCGGGTAGGGCACCGAGAGGATCGGCCCCGAACGCGTGCGCATCCACACCGGCTGGTCGTCGAGCGCCCAGTCCATGACGTAGCGGTAGCCGGCCTCCTTCAGCAGATCCAAGGTGACGCCACTCTGCGCCAGATAGGGGCCGAGCCAGCCCTCCGGCCGGCGGCCCGAGAGGCGCGTCACGATGTCGGTACATTCGGCGATCAGCCGCGCTTCGTCCTCCTCCCACAGCGCATCCTGGCGCTCGGAATTGGTGCGGCCATGGCCGACATATTCGTCGCCGCGGCCGTTCAGGCGCTCGACGATGTCGGGGCAGTATTCGAGCACCGCCGAGTTGACGTTGTGCGCGCCCGGCAGCCCGAATTCGTCGAGCAGGTCGAGGTAGGACCACAGCCCAACCCGGTTGCCGTAATCGCGCCACGCGTAATTGCGCTGGTTCTGCTCGGAGGGCGCGCCGGTCGAATCGCTGCCAAGCCCGGCGCGAAACGCGAAATGCTCGATGTTGTTGCAGAAGAAGACCGCGAGCCGCTTGCCCTCGGGCCAGTCGTAGACCGGTCGACGGACGATCGGGATGTAATCGTAGCGGTCGTGCAAAGGGAGCTTCATTGCCTTATCAGCTCCTTGTCATTGCGAGGAGCGCAGCGACGAAGCAATCTCCGCGCAATAATGCGCTCTCAATAAGATTGCTTCGCTACGCTCGCAATGACGAGTGGTTGGTGATCAGCGCCCCTTGAACACCGGGCGGCGCTTTTCCATGAAGGCGGTGCGGCCCTCGGCGTAGTCCTCGCTGGCGAAGCATTCGGCGACGACGCGGCGGCACAATTCCATGTCGCGCTTCGACTCGTCCTTCAGCGCCTCGCGCACGATCTGTTTGGCGGCGCGGATCGTTAAGGGCGCGTTGGCGGCGATCGTGTCGCAATAGGTCTTGACGTAGCCCTCCAGCTCGTCGCTCGGCACGACGCGGTTGACGAGGCCCATCTGCAATGCCTCCTCGGCCGTGAACTGGCGCGCCGTATAGAAGATTTCGCGGGCAAAGGCCGGGCCGACCACCCCGATCAGCTTGGCAATGCCGTCATAGGCATAGCCGAGACCGAGCTTCGCCGCGGGAATGCCGAAACGCGACCCCACGGCGGCGATGCGCAGATCGCAGGCCAGGGCGGTTGCCAGCCCGCCGCCGATGCAATAGCCGCGGATCATGGCGATCGTCGGCTTCAGCGTCTCCTGCAACTTGACCCGCGCCGCCTCGGAAATCTTGGCGTATTCGGCAGCGGCCTCCTCGTTCGAGCGCTTCTCCTTGAACTCGGAGATGTCCGCGCCCGACACGAACGCCTTGCCGCCGGCGCCGGTCACGACGATGACGCGGATGTCGTCGTCGCGCTCGAACTCCTCCATGATCTGCGCCACGCCCTGCCACATCTCGAGCGAGACGGCGTTGTGGCGGGCCGGGTTGTTGAAGATCAGCCGGCCGATCGCGCCGTCCTTCTCGGCGAGCATCTTCGAGGTCAAGGGCTGGTCGAGCATGGCGGCTCCTGTCGCGCGGTTTCGGCGCGCCAGAATATCGATGACGCCGCGGTTGGGAATGCCGAAATTTGCAGGTGGCGGCGGCTATACCGGAAACCCGGCGCGGCGCGGCGACAGGCGGATGCCGCAGCGCGCCGCTTCCAGCATGTAATAGCGCGTCATCTGCACGATATCGGTGCGCCAATAGAGCTGCTCCACCGGGTTTTCGAGGAAATCGGCGGCGGCGAAGGCGTAGCAATACGTTTCGACCCAGCGCCTTCCGCCGGCGCCCGGCAGCGGCGCGTCGCGCCAGCCGAATTTCCAGCCGGCGTGCTCGGCGCCGATGCGCCAGCGGTCGAGATGCACGGCGAGGCTCCCCGAATCGAGCGCATCGAGCGCCGGCACACGGTAAACGACCACGAGCCGGCGGACATTGAGCTGCAATTGCATCGACAGCTCATCGCCGAACGCCTGCACCAGATAACTCGCGTCGGAGGCGCCGCGCACGTGGCGGATCGCGACCGTACCGCGCGCCGCCTCGGCCAGCGCCACTGCGACCGGCTCGGTGTCGAAGCTCGGCAGCGCGTATTCGACCGCACGCAGTGCGTCGAGCATCTGCCCGGTCAGGAATTCCTCGGTCCGCCGCTGCGCCTCGGCGATCGTCATGCCACCGAAACGAGGGGTGTAACCGCCGCGTTCCGTGGCAAACAAAGCTTTACCGCAGAGTGCACGGAGGTTTCGCAGAGGACGCGAAGACGTTTTTCCGGCCCGGCGTCTTCGCGTCCTCCGCGTTTTCCTTTGCGTCCTCCGCGTTGATGGTTTATGCGGCGGCGCGGATCGCGGCTTGTTTGACTTCGCTGCCGACGAAGGGCTCGAATTCGCTGAAGTTGCGCTCGAAATTGCCGCGCAGGTTGCGCGCGGTCTCGTCGTACGCGCGAGCGTCGGACCAGGTGCGGCGCGGGTCGAGCACGTTGGCCGGGATGTCGGCGCAGCTCTCCGGTACGAGAAAGCCG
>DATEKP010000034.1:0-4519 GCA_035277405.1 Allostellaceae bacterium
CGCCAGCGGCCTCACTCCGATAGCGCAGCAACGGATGCTGCGCGGCATCGCCGATTCCTACCCGGTCTACGAAATCCCGTGAGCCGATGGCTGCGGACCGCCGGTAATTGCGAGGAGCGCAGCGACGAAGCAATCTCGGAGGGGCCAGGCGCGGCCGGCACGAGATTGCTTCGCGCTGCTCGCAATGACGAGGCACGGGCGCGGCCGCGCGTCGTTTATTTCTACCTCGCGATCATCGTCGTCAGCTGGGCCGTCAACTGGCCGCTGATGAAATTGGCGCTGGCCGACGCGCCGCCGTTGGATTTCGTGCTGCTGCGCCTCGTCGGAACCCTGGCATTGCTGGCGCCGATCATGCTGGCGCGGCGGACACCACTGTTGCCCGAAAAAGGCGAGCGGCTCGGCCTGTTCTGGGTCGGGCAGTTGCAGATCGCGGGGTTTCTGATCTGCAGCATCGTCGGACTGTCGATCCTGCCGGCCGGCCGCGCGATCGTGCTCGCGTACACGATGGCGCTGTGGGCGATCCCGATCGAGCTCGTCCTCGAACCGGGGCGGCTCGGCCGCGCCCAGCTCGCCGGCGCCGCGGTCGGGTTTGCCGGCCTGTTTCTGTTCATGAACCCGGCGCTGGTCGATTGGCGCGACCCGCGCGTGCTCGCCGGCAACGCGGCGCTCGTCGGCGCGGCGATCTGCTGGGCCGGCGGCTCCGTGCTCTACCGCCGCCGCGCGTGGCGTTCGGGGTTCTGGGCGCAGACCTGGTGGCAGCTCGCGGTCAGCGCCGTCGCGGTCGCCGCCATCGCCCTGCCGGTCGGCCTCGGGCGGGCGGTGCATTGGACGCCGGCATTGGTCGCGATCCTCGCCTACAACTGGGTCGTCACGACCGCGCTCGGCTATTTTCTGTGGAACAAGGTCTTATCGGTGCTGTCGGCCGGGGTCGCCGGCCAGGTCATGGCGTTGACCCCGGTCGGCGGCTTTCTGCTGGCGACGGCGTTGTTCGGCGGCGCCGTGACGGCCGACGTCGTGCTCAGCATCGCGCTGATTGTCGGCGGCATCATGCTGACCCTGCGCGGTTGAACCGCGCATGCTAAGCTTGCCCGACGACGAGCGGAGGTGGCGATGGCGAAAGGCATTCTGATCGCGGCGATGGATTTTTCCGATGTCGCCAACGACGAATTCGACGATTGGTACGACACCGAGCACATTCCGGAGCGGCTTGCCGTCCCGGGCTTTCTCAATGCCGAGCGCTGGCTCGGCAGCGCCAACCCGCGGCATTCGGTGGCGCTCTACGATCTCGATGAGGTCGGTGTGCTGCACAGCGCACCCTATCGCGCGGTCGGCGGCGCCAACGGCTCGCCGTGGACGAAACGCGTGACCGGCCGCACCAAGTCGCTGATCCGGTTCGAAGGCGAGCAGCTCAAGCCGGGCGACGCGCTGGCGCCGGTCGGCGAAGCGGCGGCGCTGCTGTTGATCGCGATGAATGCCGCGCCCGAGGCCGAGGGCGAATTCAACGAATGGTACAACGCCGAGCACCTGCCGGCCCTGGCGGCGGTGCCGGGCGTGCTTCGCGCGCGCCGCTATCGCGGCACGGGCGCCGTGCAGCGCTACGCCGCGATCTATCATTTTGCCAACCCGGACGTGCCGAACTCGGCGGCGTGGAAGAGCGCCGCCAACACGCCGTGGACCGAGCGCATGCGCCCCAATTTCCGCGACTTCCTGCGCCTCGACTGCCGCAGTTACCGGCGCGCGGGGTAAAGTCCCGATCGCAAAAATTCCTCAGGCTATACAACCCCGTTGTCATCGGCTAAAGCCGGGACCCACTTGTCAACTGCACGACTGGCTGAATGGTGGGTCCCGGTGTTCGCCGGGATGACGAATATTGGTATCGACACCCGCCGAGATTTGAAAGGCGTGGCTACTTCTTCCGCGCCTGGGCGATCAGCTGTTTCAGGTCGTCGAGGCTGATCGCGCCGGGGACGATCTCGTCGCCGATAACGAACCCCGGCGTGCCGCGGATGTCGAGCGCTTCGGCGAGCTGGAAATTGTCCTTCAGGACCTTGTCGATCTGCGGGTCGTCCATGTCGCGCTTCAGCCGGTCGAGGTCGAGGCCGACCGACCCTGCCACCTTGAACACCGCCTCGTCATCGATCTGGCCTTTGAGGGCCATCATCGTGCGGTGAAAGGCGTCGTACTTGCCCTGTTTTCGCGCCGCCAGCGCCGCCCGCGCCGCGGTCAACGAGGCCGGGCCGAGCACCGGGAATTCCTTGTAGACAAAGCGCAGCTGCTTGTCCTCGCCGAGCAGTTTTTCGAGCGACGGCTCGACCTGTTTGCAGTAGGGGCAGCGGTAATCGAAGAACTCGACCAGCGAGACATTGCCCTTGGGGTTGCCGGCGACCGGCGAATCCGGATCGTCGAACACCTCCCGCCGCCGCTCCTTGAGTGCGACCGAGGCCTTGTCATGCGCCTCGCTCTCCGCCTTGTCCTTCGCCGCCTGCAGCGCCTTGACCAGCTCTTCCGGATGCTTCGCGATGTAATCCCGGACGATCGCCTCGATTGTCTGTCGCTGATCGGAGGTGAAGTCGGCCGCCGTTGCGCCGGTCGTCCCCAGCACGGCGACGATTGCGGCAAGCCCCAGGGCAGCAGCGTATTGGCGGCGGAACAGCATGTTCGGCACAACTCCGATTTGGCGAATCCGGCAGCATCAATCGTCGAGCAGTCCGGCCTCGCGGTTGATCTCGACGGCGCGGGCGAAACCGGCAACGTTGCGCGTCAAGAGATGCTGGGCGCGGTTCGCCTGCTGCATCGCGGGCTTCTTCTCGCCCTTGGCCAGCGCCTCCTCGGCCAGCGACAGCGCCGCCATGCCGATTTGCCCGTCGCGCCCGTAGGCGACCGCGAGGAAATGCCACACCTGGCTGTCGCGCCCCTCCTCGCGGCTCGCGTCATTGAGATACGCGATCGCGCGCTTGTTGAGGGCCGGGTCGCCGCTCTCGATATAGACCTGCGACAGCGAAATGCGCAGCAATGGCGCGTTCGGCGCCAGCCGCACCGCCTCCTCGTAGGGGCGGATCGCCTCGCGCCCGCGGCCGTTCTCGAACAGCATCTGGCCCTTCAGCTCGCGATAGTACGGGTTGGCCGGGAAGTCGCGGATCAAGGCGTCGATCGCCGGCAACGCCTTCGCCAGATCGGGCTGGCGATAATAGGCGATGGCGCGCGCGTAGCGCGCCACCTCCGACGTGTCGCTCGCCGGATAGTCGGCGAGCGTGGCCGCCGGCGAATCGAGAAATGCGTGCAGTTTGGCCTGAATACGCCGCAGCATCGCGTCCGCCCCCGGCGGGTCGGGCGCGTCGGAGCAGCGCGCGCGCTCGACATGGTCGCGCACGTATGCGATGCGCTGCTGCGTCAAGGGATGCGTGCTGGCCCACTGGTCGCTGCGGTCGCCGACCAGCATCTCGGTCGATTGCAGGATTTCGAAAAACTTGAGCAGCCCGCGGGCCGACAGGCAGGCGCGGTCAAGATAAGTCAGCGCGGCGTGGTCGGCGGTCGCCTCCTGGGCGATCGAGAATTGCAGAAAGTGGCGCTCGCCGACCCCCATCGCGCCCAACAGCGGCGCGCTGCTGTGCCCCATCGCACCCGCCGCCGCGCCGAACACCATCGCGATGATCGTCTCGATGCTGGCGTTGCGCATCTCCTCCTTCAGGCGAAAGACATGACCGCCGGCGATGTGGCCCGTCTCGTGCGCGATGACGCCGATCAACTGGTCGGCGTTCTGGGCCCGCTCGACCAGCCCGGTATTGATGAAGATCGCTTGGCCGCCGGCGACGAACGAGTTGATCTGGCTGTCATCGACCAGATAGACCGCGACGTCGTGCGGATCGAGACCGGCGGCTCGCCATATCGGAGCTGCCAGCGTCGCGATATCGTGCTCGATCTCGGCGTCGCGGATCGCGTTCGGCGCGGCCCGGGCCGGCTGCACGAACAGCGCGGCGGCCGCCAGCACGGCAAGCGGCAACAGGCCGGTCGACCGCGCCGCTCTCAGCATCGCCCGCCTGCTCGCATCCGCATCGGAGCGCCCCCGTCCCCCTGCGCCCGCTTAGCCCGCAATTGCGGCAATCGAGCGGCAACCGCGGCGCGAGCGCGACGCGGCAATGCGGCCGTCACGGCTGCAGCAGGCGCTGCCACCAGCCGCGCCGCGGGTTGGTCGGCTTCTCGGTGATTGTTTGCACCTCATCGCCGGGATGCGGTGCTGGAACCGCCGCCGCCGGCGCGGTGTCCGCTTCGGCCGGCTCCAGCATGCGCTCGCCATCGCCGGCGAAGGGCACGCCCTGTTCGGCTTCGGCGGTCGGGACCGCTGCGGGTTCCGGCGCCGCGGGTTGCGGCAGCACGGGTTCGGGGATCGGCGGTGCCGTCGCATCCGCCTCGCCGGCAAATGGCGCCAGACTCGCGGTCTCGACCCCGGCATCGCCGGCCCACACCTGCAGATCCGGCAATTCGACCGGCAGCTCGGCATTGTGCTCGGCCGGTTCGTCGG
>DATEKP010000035.1:0-11507 GCA_035277405.1 Allostellaceae bacterium
GGTCGTGCGCGCGACCCACGGCAAGGGGAAGGGCGGCATCATCCGCCTCGAATTCCCCGGCGCGCCGGGCGCCGACGACGAGGCGCTCGAGGCAATCGGCTGGGACGAATTCTTCGAACGGTTCGACGAATCCAAGCTGGCGCTGCTCTGCCAGGACGAAACCGCCGGCGGGCAGAAGAGCAATTTCAACAAGCTGATCGGGCGCGAGACGGCCGACGCGCGGGCGCACGGCACCGCGCACGCCAGCCGCCACCACCCGCGCGGCCGCTGATCGCTAATCCGAAGTCACCTGCGGTAACCGCTCAGACCCGTGGCCGGGCTTGCCCCGGCCATCCACGTCTTTTGGCAGCTCGGTGACGCTCAAGACGTGGACGGCCGGGTCAAGCCCGGCCGAGGGATTATTTCAGGCGGCCCTACGCTGTAGAGAGACGAAGACGCGAGGGGATCGCGTTACAGTGCGCGATGCAGATGATCTGACTTGAGTGCTGTTCGGGGGGTGAATGCCGGAAGCGGAGCTGATCGACGGCAGGGCGGTCGCCGACGAATTGCGCCGACGGATCGCCGCCGCCGCGCAAGATCTGCGCGAGCGCCACGGTGTCACCCCTGGTCTCGCCGCGATCCTGGTCGGCGACGATCCGGCGAGCCTGGTCTACGTGCGCAGCAAGGGGCGGGCCTGCACCGCCGCCGGCATCGCATCGTTCGAGCACCGGCTGCCGGCAGATGCCGGCCTCGCCGCGCTCACGCGGCTGATCGCGCAGCTCAACGACGACGACCGGGTCGACGGCATCCTCGTGCAATTGCCGCTGCCGCGCGGCATCGACGCGCGCCGGGCACTCGCGGCGGTCGATCCGGCGAAGGACGTGGACGGCTTTCATCCGCTCAATGTCGGGCGGCTGTGGGGCGGCGAGCCGGGGCTCGTGCCGTGCACGCCGCTCGGCATCATGCGGCTCTTGCGCGCCGTACGGCCGAACCTCGCCGGCGCCGAGGCGGTCGTGCTCGGGCGTTCGCAGATTGTCGGGCGGCCGGTCGCCGCCCTGCTGCTCGCCGCCGACTGCACCGTGACGATGGCGCATTCGAAGAGCCGGGACGCCGCTGCAATCTGCCGGCGCGCCGATATCCTGGTCGCCGCGGCCGGCCGGCCGGCGCTGGTCGGCGCCGATTGGATCAAGCCGGGCGCCACGGTCATCGATGTCGGGATCAACCGGGTTGCCGGGCTGGCGGGCGCCTCGCGCCTGGTCGGCGATGTCGATTTCATTGCGGCGCAGGCGGTGGCCGGTGCGATCACGCCGGTGCCGGGCGGGGTCGGGCCGATGACGATTGCCTGCCTGTTGGAGAACACGCTGACCGCAGCCTGCCGGCGGCGCGGCCTGCCCGATCCGGACCTGTCGGCGGGCTGAGCAAACGAGAACCCGGTTCGCGGGAACCGCGCAGTTCTTCCACTTGTTCTACCCGTGGCGATCCTCGAAAGGGAGTCTCACGCTAATGACAAGCAAGACGATAACCAGCCTGGCTTTCGCGGCCGGATGCCTGCTGGCGTTCGGGGCGATGCCGGCGGCGCACGCGCAGTATTATCCCCAGGCGCCGCAGGGCTATGCCGCGCCGACGGAGCAGGTGACCAATGGCCCGCAGGCGAGCCGCGGCGATTTCGGCGACTGGTCGGCGCGCCGCAACAACATCGAGAGCGCCCATTACGACCGCCTGTTGGAGGCCAGCCCAGGCTTCCGCCACGCGCGGATGCGCAAGGAGTGCGGCCCGATCTCCGATCCGCAGCTGCACCAGCAGTGCCTGGCGAGCTTTCAGCGGTACGAGCCGGTCATGTACGGCTCGTCGATGCCGCCGCGCGAGTACCGCCATCACCGCCATTACCGGCGCATGGGATACTGAGGTCGATTTCCGATACCTCGAGAAGGCCGCCTTCGGGCGGCCTTTCTTTTGTGTGCCGGTTGGATTTTCCTCATCCGAGTGCGTCGCCCCCGTGAACCCGGGACCTTTTGCATACCCGCCCGGCGTGTTGAACAAGCCTCGTGCGTCCTTCGAGACGGCCGCTGCGCGGCCTCCTCAGGATGACGGTTTTTCTTAACGCCACCATCGGCTTAGTCATCCTGAGGGGCGCCCAAGGGGCGCGTCTCGAAGGACGCAGAACGGTCCGGCAGCGCTCTCGTTGCGGGGGTCGCGACCTTACGCAAAAGGTCCCGCGAATGCGAGGGCCCAGTGGCGGCCACTCGTCGCTCGCCCTGGATTCCCGCTTGCGCCCGAATGGTGAGTCCGGTCAATCGCCGAAGACGTGGCGTTCGATCGCGGCGGCGAAGCCATCCTCGTCGTTCGACAGCGTGGTCGCGTCGGCGGCGCGCTTGACAGCGTCCGCAGCGTTGCCCATCGCCACCGCGAACCCGGCATGGCGGAACATCTGCAGGTCGTTCTCCATGTCGCCGAGCACGAGGATTTCCGCACGCGGCACGCCGAGCCGCGCGGCAAGGAATTCGACCAGACGGCCCTTGTCGATGCCCGGCGGGATCACGTCGCAATAATAGGGCTGTGAGCGCGCGACATTGGCCCGATCGCCGAGCGCCTGCTGCATCAGTTCGGTCAAGCGCGCGATCAGCGGATGATCGTCGCTCGGCCCGACGATCTTGCCGACCGCCGCGAAATGCGCGTCGGCGAATGCCGGCACGACGGTCGGCGCGGTCTGGATCGTGCGGATCTCATGCTCGACATGAGATCCCGTCCGGTTGGCGACCAGCCAGCGGTCGTCGGAAAAGACCCAGCAATCGATGGCATGCCGGCGAAACAGCTCCACCGCGTCGTGCACCGCCTCGGGCGGCACCAGCGTGTGCTCGATGACCGACAAATCCGGCTCGACGATCGCGCCGGCGTTGTAGCCGCCGATCGGCAGCGCGAGGCGCAGCGGCTCGATCAGCATGCGCAATCCGAACGGCGGCCGGCTGCTGCAAACGGAGAAGCCGATGCCGGCGTCATGCAGCCGTTCGACCGCCGCAATCGCGCGCGGCGTCACCACCTTGTCGCGCGTCACCAGCGTGCCGTCGACATCGGTGATGACGAGCGAGACCTTGTTCATCGCGTCAGGACCTCGATCCGGTCAGGCGAGGCAACGACAACCGCCGCGGCGCGCCCGACGAACAACCCGTTTTCGACCACACCGGGGATCATGTTGAGCCGGCATTCGAGCGCCGTCGGGTCGGCGATCGGGCCAGCGCGGCAGTCGATAATGCAGTTTCCGCCGTCGCTCACAAAGGGTCGCCCGTCCGCCTGGCGCAACTCCGGATGCAGGCCGAGCCGGTCGAGCACGGCCGCGGTCGCCTGCCAGCCGAATCGCGACACCTCGACCGGTACCGGCATGTGCGCGCCGAGCCGCTCGACCAGCTTGCCATGATCGACGACGACGACAAACCGCGCGCTGGCGTTGGCGACGATCTTCTCGCGTAGCAGCGCGCCGCCAGCGCCCTTGATCAGGGAGAGGCTTTCCCGCTCGACTTCGTCGGCGCCGTCGATCGCGAGGTCAATGCGGCGATGCGCGGCGAAGTCCGTCAGCGGGATGCCGACGTTGCGGGCCAGCGCGGCGGTGTGCTCCGAGGTTGGGATCGCGCGCACCGCCAGCCCCTGCGCGATGCGCCTTGCCAGCCCCTCGATCACAAAACCGGCAGTGGTGCCGGTGCCGAGGCCGAGGATCATGCCGTTTTCGACGAATTCGAGCGCACGCTCGGCCGCCGCGCGTTTCAACTCGTCGCGGTCGGCCGTCATCCGGTGCGCCTGGCCGGCCTGGGCGGCGCCGAGCGGCGGATCGCGGATATCGCGGCGGCGTAATCGGGGGCGCCGAACACCGCCGAGCCGGCGACGATCGCAGTGGCGCCGGCCTCGACCGCCTGCCAGGCGTTCTTGCCGCTCAGCCCGCCATCGACCTCGATGACCGGATCGAGGCCGCGCTCGTCGCACAACCGCCGCAGCGCGCGGATTTTCGGCAGCATCGACGGCAGGAACTGCTGCCCGCCAAAGCCGGGGTTGACGGTCATGATCAAGACGATGCCGCAGAGGTCGAGCACGTGCTCGATTTGCGTAAGCGGCGTTGCCGGGTTCAGCACGGTGCCGGCGACTTTGCCGAGGTCGCGGATGTGCGACAGCGTCCGGTGCAGGTGCACGGTCGCGCCCGGCTCGCAATGCACCAGGATGTGGTCCGCCCCTGCCTCGGCGAAGGCGTCGAGATAGCGTTCGGGTTCGACGATCATCAGATGCACGTCGAGCGGCTTTCGGGTGACGCCGCGCACCGCCGCGACGACCACCGGGCCGATCGTCAAGTTCGGCACAAAGCGGCCGTCCATGACATCGACGTGGATCCAGTCGGCGCCGGCCGCCTCGACCGCGCGCACCTCATCCCCGAGCCGCGCGAAATCCGCCGACAGAATGGAGGGCGCGACGATCACCCGCCGGCTCATCGAAGCTCCTCACCCTGTCCCTCTCCCCGTGAACGGGGAGAGGGAACGCTGCTGCGATGCCGGAGCGGGCGCCTCCCTCTCCCCGCTTGCAGGGAGAGGGCCGGGGTGAGGGGCCGTCGGCCCGATGACATCAGCTGATCGGGCGCCATTTGCGGCCGCTCGCGGCGAGGAGCCGGTCGGCGGCTTCGGGGCCGGCGGTGCCGGCCGGATAGAATTCGAGCGGCGACTGGTTTTTTCCGTCGGCCCACAAATCGAGGATCGGCTGCACCACCGCCCAGCCGGCCTCGACGCTGTCGGCGCGCTGGAACAGCATCGCGTCGCCGATCATGCAGTCGTACACCAAAGTCTCGTAGCCGGTGCTCGGCTCGGTGTGGAAATAGTCGCGGTATTTGAACTCCATGCGCACGCTGCCGAGGCTGATTTCCGGCCCCGGCTTCTTGGCGCCGAACTGCAGCGAGATGCCCTCGTCGGGCTGGATCTGCAAGGCCAGCACGTTGGGGGTCAGGGCATCGACCGGCGTGTCGCGAAACAGCGCGAACGGCACCCGCTTGAACTGGATCGCGATCTCGGTCGTGCGCCGGGTCAGGGATTTGCCGGTGCGCAGGTAGAACGGCACGCCGGCCCAGCGCCAATTGTCGATGCCGAGCTGCATCGCGATGTAGGTCTCGGTCATGCTCTCCGCCTTGACGCCCTCCTCCTGCCGGTAGGACGTCACCGGCCTGCCGCGCACGATGCCGGCGGTGTATTGGCCGCGCACGACGCGCAGCTGGGCGTCGTCGGGGGAGAGCGGCAGCACGGCTTCGAGCACCTTGTCCTTTTCGGTGCGCACCGCGTCCGCCGCGAACGAGTTGGGCGGCTCCATCGCCGTCAGGCTCAGCAGCTGAAAGACATGGTTCGGCACCATGTCGCGCATCGCGCCGGTCGCCTCATAAAACGAGGCGCGGCGCTCGACCCCGACCGTCTCGGCGACCGTGATCTGCACGTGATCGATATGGTCGCGGTTCCACAACGGCTCGAAGATGCCGTTGGCGAAGCGCAGCACCATGATGTTCTGGACCGTCTCCTTGCCGAGGAAATGGTCCATCCGATAGATCTGCTCTTCCGACAGGACCTTGAGGAGGCGCTTGTCGAGCGCCTGGGCCGAGGCGAGGTCGGTGCCGAACGGCTTCTCGATGATGACGCGGCGCCAATATCCGTCGCTCTCGGCGGTCAGGCCTGCTTCGGCCAGGCGCTCGACGACCGGGCCGAACAGCGCCGGCGCCACCGCCAGATAGAAGATCACGTTGCCGGCGGTGCCGAATTCCTTTTCGACTTTCTTCAGTTGCTCGCCGAGCCGGCCGTAGATGTCGGCGCTGGTCGCGTCGCCGTCGATATGGCTCATGCGCGAAGCGATGAGGTCCCAGGTGTCGGGATCGAAGGCTTCGCTGGCCGAGCCGGCGGCGCCGGTATCGGAGACGAAGCTGCGCACCCCCTCGCCGAGATGGGTGCGAAAGGCGCCCTCCGACCATGCCGAGCGGTCGACGCCGATCACCGCGAAATGCTCCGACAGCCGGCGCGCCCGCGCCAGGTTGTAGAGCGCCGGCATCAATAGGCGCTTCGTCAGATCGCCGCTGGCGCCGAAGATCACCATCGCGCAGGGCGGTCCCCGGTGGCCGCGTTGCGTGCGGGCGAGCGGCAGGTCGTTCGGATTGTCCATCGGGCTCATCCTTTGGGCGGTTCCTGGTGGCCGCCAAATTGCTTGCGCATCGCCGACAAAATCTTCTCGGCAAAGGTGTGGTCCTGGCGCGAGCGGAAGCGCGTGTAGAGCGCGGCCGACAAGACTTCGGCCGGCACCGCCTGCTCGATCGCCGCCTGGACCGTCCAGCGCCCCTCGCCGGAATCCTCGACATCGCCGACGAATTCCTTGAGGTCGGGGTCTTCGGCCAGCGCGATCGCGGTCAGGTCCAAGAGCCACGAGGCGACGACGCTGCCGCGCCGCCACACCTCGGCGATGTCCGGCAAGTTGAGCTGATAGCGGCGGTTGGCCGGCACCGCCGGCGCGTTGACCCCGCGCAGGATGTCGAAACCCTCGGCATAGGCCTGCATCAGCCCGTATTCGATGCCGTTATGCACCATCTTGACGAAATGCCCGGCGCCGGCCGGCCCGCAATAGAGGTAGCCCTGCTCGGCGCGCGGGTCGCGGCCCTCGCGCCCCGGCGTGCGGTCGATCGCGCCGCGGCCCGGCGCCAAGGCCGCGAAGATCGGGTCGAGATGCTCGAAGGCCGCCTTGTCGCCGCCGATCATCATGCAATAGCCGCGCTCCAAGCCCCAGATGCCGCCCGAGGTGCCGACATCGAGATAGCGGATGCCCCTCGGCTGCAGCATCTCGGCATGCGCGACATCGTCGTGAAAGAACGAATTGCCGCCATCGATCAGGATGTCGCCGGGCTGCAACAAACCCGACAACTCGACAATCGTGCCGTGCGTGATCGCGCCGGCCGGCAGCATGACCCAGACGGCGCGCGGTTTTTCAAGCTGGTGCACGAAATCGGCGAGGTCGCGGCTCGGGCTGGCGCCTTCGCCGGCGAGGCCCTGCACCGCCGCCTCGCTCTTGTCGTAGACGACGCAGCTGTGCCCGGCCTGCATCAGCCGCCGCACGATGTTGCCGCCCATCCGGCCGAGGCCGATCATCCCGAGCTGCATGTCACCCCTCCCGTTATAATGGCCCCTCTCCCGCACCGCGGGAGAGGGAGGGGCCCAGCGCGAAGCGCTGGGAGGGTGAGGGCAATTTTGCCGCGAAGACCCTCACCCGACCGCCGCTGCGCGGCGGCCACCCTCTCCCGCAATGCGGGAGAGGGGATGTAACCTCGGCTCATGTCAGCGCCTGGTCGATCGCGCGGCCGAGCGCGGCGAGACCGGCTTCGACATCGGCCGGCAGGTGCACGCGCAAGAGCCGGCGGCCGCGCTCGGCCAAGACATCGAAATCGCCGCGCGCCTGCGCCGCCTTGACGACGCCGAACGAATATTTCTGGCCGGGCACCGGCAAGTCGGCTGCGTCGTCGCAGGTGATCTGGAGGAAGACGCCGCTGTTCGGGCCGCCCTTGTAGGCCTGCCCGGTCGAATGCAGGAAGCGCGGGCCGAAGCCGAGGCAGGTCGCCGCGTGCGTCCTGTCGCGGATCGTGCGCCGCATCGCCTGCAGCGCCGCGGTGTGGGTCGGGTTGCGGTCGATATAGGCGAGCAGCGCGACGTAATCGCCGTCGCCCGCGCGCGCGAGATGCGCCTTCAAGACCCCGGCGAGGCTGGCCGCGTTGAGCGCCGCGGCATTCGCCGGATCGGCGAACAATGCGATGCCGGCCGCGGTCAGGAACGGCCGCTCGGCCGGCAGCTTGCCCGAGTTCTCATAGGCCGCGGTCAATTCGCGCGTCTTGATCTTCTGCGCCTCGACATCGGGCTGGTCGAACGGGTTGATGCCGATGATCGCGCCGGCGACCGCGGTCGCCAGCTCCCAGCGGAAGAATTCCTGGCCGATCTGCATCGGCTCGGCGACCGTGATGCGGACGACCGGCTGCCCCGCCGTTTCGAGCGCCGCCACGGCCGCTTCCTGCCCGTTGTCGGGGTCGGAGGCGAGGCGCAGATAGGCGAACACCCGGTCATTGCCGTAGACCGAAGGCGCGCCCACCGGCTCGCCATCAATCGGGACGATGCCGCGGCCAAGCTTGCCGGTCGATTCGGCGAGCAACTGTTCGAGCCAGGCGCCGAGCGCGGCAATCCCCGGCGAGGCGATGACCGTCAGCTTGTCATGCCCATGCGTCGCCGCGACGCCGAGGATCGCGCCAAGCAGGACGCCGGGGTTTTCGATGGGCGGCGCGCTGGCCGAGCAGGAGCGCACCATCTCGGCGGCGCGCTCCAAAAACTGGCCGGTGTCGATGCCGATCGCCGCCGCCGGCGCCATGCCGAAATCCGACAGCACCGAATAGCGCCCGCCGATCGTCGGCACGCCGTGGAAGACGCGGCGGAACCCCTCGGCCCGCGCCATCTTCTCGACCGACGAGCCGGGGTCGGTGATCGCGACGAAATGCCGGGCCGCTTCCGCCTCGCCGAGCGCCTCGTTGGCCCGCTGCCGGAAATATTGCTTGAAGATGTTGGGTTCGAGCGTGCTGCCCGATTTGCTCGACACGATGAACAGGGTACGGGCGAGATCGATCGAGGCCTCGATGCGGCGCAATTGCGCCGGGTCTGTCGAATCGACGATCTGCAGGCGCGGGAAACCCGGCCTGCTTCCGAGGCCCTGCGCCAACACCTCGGCGCCGAGGCTGGAGCCGCCCATGCCGAGCAGCAGCAAATCGGTGAACCCGGCGCCCTTTACGTCCGCGGCGAAGGCCGCGAGATGGCCCGCCCCCTTCAACTGCTCATCGATGACGGTTAGCCATCCGAGCCAATGCGCCTCGTCGGTCTCGGTCCACAAAGCTGCGTCGCCGGCCCACAGCCGGCGCACCTTGCCGCCCTTGCGCCAGTCTTCGAGCGCCGCAGTGACCCCCTCGTCGAGCGACGGCGGCAATTTCCAGCTCATTGTATTGAGCTTCGCCCCGAGCACGCTGCGCCGCTTCTTCTGCACCGCCGCGTAGAGCTGGTCGGCGGCGTCGGCGAACAGGCGCACGCCGTCCTCGACCAGCCGCGACGTGATGTCGTCGATCGAGATGCCGGCCGATGCCAGCCCGTCCATGACCGCCTGCGCGCCGGCGACATCCTCTTCGAGGCTGGGGCGCAGCCTTCCGTGCTCGCGGAAGGCATCCATCGTCGCCGGCGGCATCGTGTTGATCGTGTCGGCGCCGATCAGCTCCTCGACATAGAGCACGTCGCTGTAGGCTTTGTTCTTAGTGCCGGTCGAGGCCCACAACAGACGCTGCGTCTGCGCGCCTCGCTGCGCCAGGCGCTGCCAGCGCTCGTCGCTGAAAATCCGGTCGTACATCCGGTAGGCGAGTTTGGCGTTGGCGATCGCCACCTTGCCCTTCAGCGCGCCGAGCCGCTGTTTCTCGGCGGCATCGCCGGAAGCGGCGATCTTCTTGTCGAGCGCCTCATCGACCAATGTGTCGATGCGGCTGACGAAAAAGCTGGCGACGCTCGCCACCTTGTGCGGATCGCCGCCTTTGGCGACGAATTCCTCGAGGCCGGAGATATAGGCGTCGGCGACCTCGCCATAGACCTTTTGCGAAAAGAGGAGGGTGATGTTGACGTTGATCCCCTCGGCGGTCAGCGCGCGGATGGCCGGCAGGCCCGGCCTGGTCGCCGGCACCTTCACCATCAGGTTGCGCCGGCCGATATTGCGCCACAGCCGCCGCGCCTCCTCGATCGTCTCGTGGGTCTGCATCGCGAGATACGGAGACACCTCGATCGAGATGAAGCCGTCGCGCCGCTGCGTCTGCTCGTAGACGAGGTTGAGCGCGTCGGCGCCTTCCTGGATGTCGCGGATCGCCAGGTCCTCGAATAGCGCGCCGGGGTCGAGGTCGCCCCGCTGCTCGGCGGCGGCGATCAGCGCGTCGTAATCGTCGCCGTGGCCGATCGCCTTCTCGAAGATCGACGGGTTCGAGGTGACGCCCCGGAGGCCGTCCTCCTCGATCAGCTTCTTCAGGCCGCCACTCTTGAACAGGTCGCGGCTGAAGAAGTCGAGCCACACCGATTGCCCGTATTCCTGCAGCGTCCTCAGCGGATTGGTCATCGCGCCACCTTCGTGCCTTCCGCGGCCTGCGCCGCCGTCATTTTCTCAACGTCGTCCGTGATAGATGGTGCCGGCGGCGCCAGTTGCGCCGCGACCGCATCGACGATGCGCGCGACCGGCAATTCGATCGACACGATGATGGCGTGCTCGTCGGCGGTCGGCGGCTCCAGTGTCGCGAGCTGGCTGTCGAGCAGGGCAGCCGGCATGAAATGACCGCGCCGTAAACTCAGCCGCTCGATCAGCAATTCGCGCGCTCCCTCGAGAAAGACCAGCCGCACGTCCGGCCGCTCGCCGATGATCACATCGCGGTACCGCCGCTTCAGCGCCGAACAGGCGACGATGCCGCACTCGCCGTCGCGCCGCCATTCGTCGATGCGCACGGCGATGGCGGCGAGCCACGGTGCGCGGTCGTTGTCGTCGAGCGGTTGGCCGCCGCGCATTTTCGCGACATTGGCCGGCGGGTGCAGTGCGTCGCCTTCGAGAAAATGCCAGCCGAGCCGCTGCGCCAGGGCGCGGCCGACGGTGGTCTTGCCGGCGCCCGATACGCCCATCACGACCGCGATGCATGTGCCCTGCCGGTGCATCTCCCCGCTCGCTCCCGCTTTTCGCCGGCCGAGGCGCATGGTGCATGGAAATTGTGTCGCTTTCCCACAGACGGCGCAACCGGCGGGGCCAAAGGCATTGCGAGCCGCGCGCGTTTGCGAAAGGCTGTGATGCGCTCTCGTCAAGATATCGGGCAAATTCATTCCCGCGAAAGCGGGAATCCAGGGCAAGCGACGAGCGGCCGCCCTGGACCCCCGCTTTCGCGGCCTTTGCGCAACTCGCGACATGCTGACAAGCGAGCGCCGCAGCGGCGTCGTGCGTCCTTCGAGACGCGCCCTCCGGGTGACGTAAGTCTATGATGGCAATAAGAAACAACGTCATCCTGAGGAGGCCGCGCGGCGGCCGTCTCGAAGGACGCGCGAGGCTTATCCAAACCGCCCGAATGAGTTGTGCAAAGGTCCCGCTTTCGCGGGGGCGACGAGGTATGATCGGCCTGATCGATGAAAGGGTGAAGCGATGGCGGCATTGGCGGGGAAGGTGGCGCTGATCAGCGGGGCGGCGAACGGGCAGGGCTTGGCCGACGCCGCCGCCTTCGTCCGCGAGGGCGCCGCCGTCATGCTGACCGACATCGACTCCGCCGCCGGCGAGGCGCTGGCGGGCCGCCTGCGCGCGGACGGCGGCCGCGCGCTGTTCCGCCGGCATGACGTGGCCGACGAGGGAGGCTGGCAGGAGGCCGTCGCGGCTGCCGTGGCCGAGTTCGGCGGATTGCACATCCTCGTCAACAACGCCGGCACGATCGCCCGGCAGGGCATCGTCGAGAC
>DATEKP010000036.1:0-2124 GCA_035277405.1 Allostellaceae bacterium
AAATCCAGACCCCGCAATTCGGCATGCACCTCGACGGGCTGCTGCGTGCCCGCGCCGGGGCGCTGACCGGCATCCTGAACGGCGTCGATGTGCATGTCTGGTCGCCGGAGGGCGACCCGTTTCTGCTGCCGCCTTACGGCATCGACGACGCCCCGGCCGGCAAGGCTGTCGCCAAGGCGGCGCTGGAGCGCCGTTTTGCTCTCGCTCCGGCGTCCGGCACCACGAACCGGGCGCCGCTGTTCGGCGCTGTGACCCGGCTGACCTGGCAGAAGGGCATGGACCTGCTGCTCGCGGCATTGCCGGGCCTCGTCGCGCTCGGCGCCCGGCTGGTATTGCTCGGCAGCGGCGACGCCGGGTTGGAGGCGGGCTTCGCGGCGGCCGCGGCGGCGCATCCGGGACGGGTCGGGGTCGCGTTCGGCTATGACGAGGCGCTGTCGCACCTGATCGTCGCCGGCAGCGACGCGATCGTCGTGCCATCGCGCTTCGAGCCGTGCGGGTTGACCCAGCTTTATGCGTTGCGCTACGGCGCCCTTCCGCTGGTGCGCCATACCGGCGGCCTCGCCGACACCGTAACCGACTCCACGGCCGCCAACCTCGCCGACGGCAGCGCTACCGGGTTCGCGTTCGACGCCGAGACGCCGGAAGCGCTGCTCGCGGCGGCGCAGCGCCTTCTCGGACTTTACCGCGACCGGGGGGCATGGCGCCGGCTCATGGCGCAGGCGATGCGCCGCGACTTCAGCTGGGGTCCCGCGGCGCAGCAGTATCTGGCGCTGTACCGGGACTTGGCGGCGGCGCGATCAGCCGCGCACTGAGGATGGGCCGATCAGCGCCAACGCCGCGATGCCGGCCAGCAGCGTCAGTGCGCTTGCCGGCTCGGGTACATCGGTGGCGGCCGTGAACACGCCGGTGATCGCGCAGCGATTGCCGGCGGCGCCCGGCCGCTGCGATCCGAAGCACGGGCTCGCCGGGCTGTCGGAGCCGTAGCCGATGGTCCAGATATCGCCGTTGGCGACCGCGAAATAGGCCTCGCTGTCGGACGGATCGACGGCAAAGCCGCCGTAACGCTGGTTGCCGCCGGTGAAATCGAGAAAGTCGCCGTGCACGCCGACCGCGACATTGAACAGCGCCGGGCCGGGGTCGGTGCTGGAGATCGTGTAATTCGGGCCGGTGAACATCTGGAACCGGGCGGCCGCGATCCCGTCGAAGCTGTGCGTCACCGTGCCGCCGAGCGTGTCCGAAATGACCGCCGCCGAGCCGCGCGCGGCCGCGGCGTCGGTCAGGACGATCGATCCGCTCGCAGTCAGGTCGGACGGCGCGCCGTTCAGCGAGGCCGACAGGGTCTGCCAGCTGTAGATCGCGTCGGCCCTGGCGCCGCCGGCAATCAAGACGGCGAGCGCAGCGATCGGCAAGACCGTGCGGATCGCTCTTGCCGTCACTCGTCCTGCCCCGGCAAACGCCATTCAGGTCGATCCCCCTGCTGCGCCCTGGCAAAACAATCGAAACAGGCGATCGATCCGTCGATTACCCCTTCAGGGGCAGGCGCTCCTTATTGCCGGCGCATCGCGATGTTGCCGTAGGCGTCGAGGCGGGCGGTCCAGCCGGGCGGGACGAGGCAGGTCGCATCGTATTCCTCGACGATGCACGGACCAGCGTGCGTGGTCTTCAGGTCGCTGCGGTTGACCACTGCGGCTTCGCACCAACCGGTCTGCGGCCCGAAATAGGTGCGGCGCCGCCCGTTCGCGATCGGGACGTCGGGGGCGAGGCCGGCGGCGGAGGCGGCGGCGGCGCGCGGCGTCTCGGACAGACCGCGGCCGACGACTTCGAGGCTGACCAGCTCGACCGGCTCGTCGGCCCCGGCGCGGTGGCCGTAGGTGCGCTCGTGCTCGGCGCCGAATGCCTCTTCGAGTGCGGCCAGCGCTGCACCGTCAAGCCGGCCGGGGGCGAGCGGCACGCGCAGCTCGAACGATTGCCCCTGGTAATGCAGGCTGGCGGCGCGGCGGATCTCGATATGACCGGGGCCGAACCCGTCCGCCGACAACCGCGCCCGCGCTTCCGCGTCGAGCGCGTCGGCCACCGCCTGTAATTCCTCCGGCGCGACGGCCCGCAGCAGCCGCTTGGCGGTCC
>DATEKP010000037.1:0-4992 GCA_035277405.1 Allostellaceae bacterium
ATGCCGATGCGCAAGCGCCACGCCGGCGGCTTCTGGGAAATTTTCGTGCCGGGATTGCGCCCCGGCCATCTCTACAAATACGAGCTGCTCGGCCCCGGCGGCGAATTGCTGCCGTTGAAGTCCGACCCGCATGCGGCCGCCGCCGAACGGCCGCCCGGCACCGCGTCGCTGGTCGCGGCCCCGTCGCAGCATCGCTGGCAGGACGCGGCGTGGATGTTGGAGCGCGGCGGGCATAACGAGCGCGACCGGCCGATCGCGATTTACGAGGCGCATCTCGGCTCGTGGCGCCGCAACCTCGCCGAGGGCGGGCGCTATCTGAGTTACCGCGAACTGGCGGAGCAGCTCGTCCCCTATGTCGCCGAGCTCGGCTTCACCCATATCGAGGTGCTGCCGATTGCCGAATACCCGTTCGACGGCTCGTGGGGCTACCAGCCGGTGTCGCTGTTCGCACCGACCTCGCGCTATGGCAGTCCCGACGATTTCCGCGTCTTTGTCGATGCCTGCCACAGTGCCGGGCTCGGCCTGTGGCTCGACTGGGTGCCCGGCCATTTCCCCAACGACCCGCACGGCCTCGGCCATTTCGACGGCACCGCCTTATACGAGCACGCCGACCCGCGCCAAGGGCTGCACCGCGACTGGAACACGCTGATCTACAATTACGGCCGCCGCGAGGTGGCGAATTTCCTGCTGTCGAGCGCGCTCAGCTGGCTGCGCGACTATCATATCGATGGCCTCCGGGTCGATGCCGTCGCCTCGATGCTCTATCTCGACTACAGCCGCAAGGAAGGCGAGTGGATCCCGAACGCCTATGGCGGGCGGGAAAACCTCGACGCGATCGCCTTCCTGCGCCGCATGAACGAGCTGGTGTTCGGCGACGGCAGCGGCGCGACCACCGCGGCCGAGGAATCGACCGCCTGGCCGATGGTGTCGCGGCCGACCTATCTCGGCGGCCTCGGCTTCGGCTACAAGTGGAACATGGGGTGGATGCACGATACGCTCGGTTACATGGCGCGCGATCCGGTGCACCGCAAATTCCACCACAACGACCTGACCTTCGGGCTGCTCTACGCCTTTCACGAGAACTTCATCCTGCCCTTGAGCCACGACGAGGTGGTGCACGGCAAAGGCTCGTTGTTGGGCCGCATGCCGGGCGACCGCTGGCAGCGCTTCGCCAATCTGCGCGCCTATTTCGCGTTCATGTGGACGCATCCCGGCAAGAAATTGCTGTTCATGGGCGGCGAGTTCGCGCAGGAGCGGGAGTGGAACCACGACATCGGCCTCGACTGGCAATTGCTCGGCGACCCGATGCACGGCGGCGTGCAGCGCCTGGTGCGCGACCTCAACCGGCTCTACCGCGCAACCCCGGCGCTGCATCAGCTCGACTGCGAGCCGGAAGGCTTCTCCTGGATCGACGCCGCCAACGGCGCCGAAAGCGTGCTGTCCTACCTGCGCCGCGGCCGCGACCCGGAGGGGCTGGCGGTCATCGTGTGCAACTTCACGCCGGTGCCGCGGCACGGCTACCGGATCGGCGTGCCGCGACCCGGCCGCTACGCCGAGCGCATCAACACCGACGCCGAAATCTACGGCGGCAGCGGCGTCGGCAATTCGGGCGAGGTCCTCGCCGAGCCATATCCGATGCACGGGCACGCCTATTCGCTGAGCCTGCAATTGCCGCCGCTCGGCGTCGTGATCTTCACCGCCGAGCCATAGGCCAGATGCCGCTCGCGTGCCGTCTCCAATCGCCCTCTCCGCCCTCTAGGGCGGAGAGGGAGGGGACCCATTGCGGAGCAATGGGGAGGGTGGGGTGGGTATCGGCCGGCGCTGGTGGTTCCCCCACCTCGCCCCGACCCTCTCCGCCCCCAGGGGCGGAGAGGGAGGAAAGCTGATGCGCTCGCGCCGGGTGTGGCCGGGACAGCCTTATCCTCTCGGTGCCACCTGGGACGGCAAGGGGGTCAATTTCGCGCTGTTCTCGGCGCATGCCGAGCGGGTCGAGCTGTGCCTGTTCGACCGTTCGGGGCAGCATGAGGAGGCGCGCATCGCGCTGCCCGAGTACACCGACGAGGTGTGGCACTGCTATCTGCCGGAAGCGCGCCCCGAGCAGCTCTACGGCTATCGCGTGCACGGCCCCTACGATCCCCCGGCCGGCCACCGCTTCAATCCCAACAAGCTGCTGATCGATCCCTACGCGCAGGCGCTCGTCGGGCATTTGCGCTGGAGCGACGCGGTCTACGGCTACCGCATCGGCAGCCCGCGCGACGACCTCGCCTTCGACCGCCGCGACAGCGCCCGTTTCATGCCGAAATGCCGTGTCGTCGAGAGCGCCTTCACCTGGAATTCCGACCGCCCGCCGCGCACGTCGTGGGAGGAGAGCATCATCCTCGAAATGCACGTGCGCGGCTTCACGATCCGCCACCCGGCGGTCGAGGAGCGCGAGCGCGGCACGTTCGCGGCCTTGGCGGCGCCGGCCGTCATCGACTACCTCGTCGAGCTGGGGGTGACGGCCGTCGAATTGCTGCCGGTCCATGCCGCCGCCACCGAGCGGCGTCTCGCCGAGGCGGGGCTGGCGAATTACTGGGGCTACAACACGATCGCGTTTTTCGCGCCCGACCCGCGCTTTCTGCCGCGCGGCGCCGTCGCCGAGTTCAAGACCGCGGTCAAGCGCCTGCACGACGCCGGCATCGAGGTGATCCTCGACGTCGTCTACAACCACACCGGCGAGGGCAACCATCTCGGCCCGACGCTGTCGTTCCGCGGCATCGACAATCTGTCGTACTACCGGCTCGACGGCGACCGCCGCCATTACGTCGATGTGACCGGCTGCGGCAACACGCTGAACCTCGACCATCCGCGCGTCCTGCAGATGGTCATGGATTCGCTGCGCCATTGGGTCGTCGAGATGCATGTCGACGGCTTCCGCTTCGATCTCGCCGCGACCCTGGCGCGCGAGGGCGGCGAGTACGGCCAGAACAGCGCGTTTTTCGACGCGATCCGCCAGGATCCGGCGATGGCGCGCGTCAAGCTGATCGCCGAGCCGTGGGATATCGGCCCCCACGGTTACCAGCTCGGCAATTTCCCGCCCGGCTGGGCCGAGTGGAACGGCCAGTACCGCGACACGGTGCGGCGCTTCTGGAAGGGCGATCAGGGCATGGTCGCCGAGATGGCGTCGCGCATCGCCGGCTCCTCCGACATCTTCGGCTATCGCGGCCGTCGGCCGTGGGCCAGCATCAATTTCGTCACCGCGCATGACGGCTTCACGTTGCACGACCTCGTCAGCTGGGAGCAGAAGCGCAACGAGGCCAACCGCGAAGACAACCGCGACGGGCACGAGCCGAATTTCAGCTGGAATTGCGGCGTCGAGGGGCCGACCGACGACCCGGCGGTGCTCGAATTGCGCGAGCGTCAGAAGCGCAATTTGCTGGCGACGCTCTTATTGTCGCTCGGCGTGCCGATGCTGTTGGCCGGCGACGAATTCGGCAACAGCCAGGGCGGCAACAACAACGCCTATTGCCAGGACAACGACATCGGCTGGCTCGATTGGGGCGGAATCGGGCCGCAGGACGAGGCGCTGCGCCGCTTCGTGCAGACACTCGTGCACCTGCGGCGGCAGCACCGGGTGTTCTCGCGGCCGCGCTTCTTCCGCGGCGAGGTGGTCTCGGCGGCGGGCCTGAAGGACATCACGTGGGTGACCCCGGCGGGGGTCGAGGCGACCGGCGAGGATTGGGGCAACCCGGTCGCGTTGACGCTGGGTTACGTCTTGTGCGGCGAGGCCGGCGAGTTCTACACGCCGGGCGGGCAGCGCGACATCGACGAGAGTTTCCTCGTCATGATGAACGCCTATGAGGGCGATCTCGAATTCCATTTCCCGCAATTGTCCGCCCCGCTTCTCTGGGAAGCCTTGGTCGATACCGCCGAGCCGGGCGGGCTGGCGTCCGGATGGCGGTTGTGGCGGCCAGGCGAGGCATATCCGCTGCGCGCCCATTCCTTTGCGCTGTTCATCAACCGCGCCGGCGAGGCCGAGGCGGGCGCGCCGGGCGAGGGCCGGTGAGCCGGCTCGACGAATTGCGCCGTGTCGCGGGCCTCGTCGGCATCGCCACCCGGCATGTCGATGCGCTCGGCGTCGTGCACGAGCCGGGCGAAGAAACGCTGGAGCGGCTGATCGCTGCCTGTGGCCTGCCGGCCGAACCGCAGAAGGCGGCCGAGGCCCTCGCCGAGGCCGAGCGGGAGGCGCCGTTCGGACTGCCGCCGCTCGCGGTCGTCGCTGCCGAGGAGGGTGCGCCGGTGCTGGCGCTGCGGCTGCCGGACGGCGTCGCCGCGCTCGAATGGCACCTCCGCCGCGAGGATGGCGCGCGGATTGAAGGGCGCAGCGCCGGCGCCGAGCTGCGGCTCCCCGAAGCACTGCCGCTCGGCTACCATCGCCTGGCATTGGCGGCGGGCGGCACGGTCAGCGAAATCGACCTCGCCGTCGCTCCCGCTGCTTGCCGTCTCGGCGAGGCATTGGAGCAGGGCGGCTGCTGGGGTCTGACCGCGCAGCTCTACGGGCTGCGCGGCGCGCGCGATTGCGGCATCGGCGATTTCTCCGATCTGGCCGAACTGTGCCGCGATGCCGGCCGGCTCGGCGCCGCGGTGGTGGGCATCAACCCGCTGCACGCGCTGTTCGCCGCCGAGCCGCGCCATTGCAGCCCCTATTCGCCGTCGAGCCGGCTGTGGCTCGATTATCTCTATCTCGACGTGACGCGGGTGCCGGGCTTCGCCGGCGAGGCGATGGCGCCGGCGCCACGTGGGCCGCTCGTCGATTACGCGGCGGTGGCGGCGCTGAAGCGGCCGCTCCTCGAAACGGCATTCCGCCGCTTTCGCCGCGAGGATGGCCCATTCGCCGCCGAGTTTCGCGCCTTTCGTGAGGCGGGGGGCGCTGCCCTGGCGGATTTCGCCACGTTCGAGGCCCTGCACGAGCATTTCCTGGCGGCAGGGCAGGGGTTCGCCTGGCACGGATGG
>DATEKP010000038.1:0-3945 GCA_035277405.1 Allostellaceae bacterium
GATGAGCCGCGACGCGGGCGCGGCGCGGCGCACCGCCCGCACCCGCTCGATGTCGCCGTCACCGGCCAGTTTTAGCTTCAAAAGCGGCCGGGTGCGTTCGGCTGCCGCCTGTTCCGCCATCCGGTCCGGCGTGTCGAGGCTCAGCGTGTAGGCGGTGATAACCGGCGCGAGCGCGCCGATGCCGGCGAGATCGGCGGCGCGGCAATCGTTGCGCTTGGCGTCGAGATCCCAGAACGCGGCGTCGATCGCGTTGCGCGCCGCGCCGGGCGGCATGGCGCGCTGCAATTCGCGGCGGTCGAGACCGGAAAAGACCGCGCCCTTCATGCCCTCGATCTGTCGCACCACGCTGTCGACGCTCTCGCCGTAGCGCGGGTAGGGCACGCATTCGCCGCGGCCGCGAAATTCGCCGTCGAAAATCTCGGCGACGACGACCTCGGTCACGGTCTTGCTGCCGCGCGAGATCGCGAATGGCCGGGCCAGCGGCCAAGCGCGGCGGCTGACGCTGAGGCGCTGCGGGTGCGGGGCCAACGGTGGCTCAGGCGAGGCGATCGACGATCGCGCCGACGCCGTCGCGCACCGGATCGACGCACGGCAGACCGAGCTCGCCCTCGGTGCGGCGCAGGTAGTCGCGCGCCGCGGCGGGGTCGAGCGCGCTGGTGTTGACGCTGATGCCGACGCAGCGCACAGCAGGGTTGGTCAATTGCGCCGCCTCGATATTGCGGTCGATGCAGAGCTTCAGGTCGGGCAGCTTGTAATGCGGCAGGCCGCGCATGTGCGGCCGGGCGGGCTCGTGGCACACCACCAGCGTATCGGGCTGCGCCCCATGGATCAGGCCCAGCGTCACGCCGGCATAGGAGGCGTGGAACAGCGATCCCTGGCCCTCGATCAGGTCCCAGTGGTCGGGATCGTTGGCCGGCGACAGCCATTCGACGGCGCCCGACACGAAGTCCGAGACGACGGCGTCGATCGAGACGCCGTCGCCGGCGATGAAGATGCCGGTCTGCCCGGTGGCGCGGAACTCGGCGTCGAGGCCGCGCCCCCGCATCTCTTTTTCGAGCGCCAGCGCCGTGAACATCTTGCCAATCGAGCAGTCGGTGCCGACCGTCAACAGCCGTTTGCCGGGCCGCTTGGCGCCGGTACCGACCGCGAACTCGCGTGTCGGGTGGCGCACGTCGGCAATCTGCCGGCCGAGCCGCGCCGCCGCCTCGCGCAAGGCTGGGATGTCGGCGAGACGGTGGTGCAGCCCGCTCGCCAGGTCCATGCCGAGCTCCATCGCCCGCACCAGGAGGTCCTCCCAACCGGCGCCGAGCACGCCGCCGCGGTTGGTGGTGCCGACGATCATGGTCTTGACGCCGGCGGCGGCCGCTTCCTCGATCGTCATGTCGGGGATGCCGAGATCGGCGTTGCAGCCGGGCAGGCGCAGCTGGCCGAGCGAGATTTCCGGACGCCAGAAGGCAATCCCGGCCGCCGTCTTGGCGGCGAGCTGGTCGACGGCGTCGCCGATGAACAGCAGATAGGGGGTGCGCAGGCTCACCGCCAAACCCCATTGCCGGTGTTGCGGGGCCGCGATCTTACGGAACCGCGCGGCGGCGCGGAAGTCCCTCCGCGGGCGCGCCAACCTTGCACGTGCGTGCCGCTCCGGCGCTGGCGCATGGCCGGCATGCGGCGTCTGCTGCGCAAATGCATGCGCCGCCGGCGGCATCGTATATAGTGTCGCGTAATGCCGCATCCGCGGAGGCGGAGGTGAGCCCGGGTGCATCCTTGTCCCAATCGCCGCCCGATCGTCGGCGTCCGCGTGCGGCCCTGCTGCGCGCTGCGATCGTCGCGCTGCTGTTCGGCGCGCTCGCCGTCGCGAGCTTTGCCGTCGAGCATACGGTGACGCTGTCGAGCCGCGCGCCCGCGCAGCCGCCGCTTGCCAACGGCCGCTAGACTGGATTTGTCGGTCGACGCGTGTGGCGTGCCTGAAGGCTGCGCACGCCGCGGGCTTAAGGAGTTGAGGCGATGAACGAGGATGGGTTCGAGCTGGTCTTCGACCCGCGCGGGCGGGTCGAGGCGGAGCGGGGCAGGCTGGCGCCGCGGGTTGCGGCGCTCCACGGGGTGCGTCTTGGCGTGCTCGACAACACCAAGTGGAACGCCGGCCGCCTACTGCGCAAGACGACGGCGCTTCTCGGCGAGCGGCACGCATTCGCCGCGGTCAATTACTACCGCAAGGAAAGCTTCTCGAAGGCGGCGGACACGGCGCTCGTCGCGCAAATCACCGCGGAAAGCGACATCGTCCTGACCGCGATCGGCGATTGAGGCTCGTGCACGTCGTGCTGTACGCATGACGGCATCGCCCTCGAAGCTTTGGGCCGCCCGACGGCGGTCGTCGTCACGACCGAGTTTGCCCGCGAAGCGGAAGTGCAGCGCGAGGCGCTCGGCATGCCCGACCTCGTGCCGGCGGTGATAGACCATCCGCTCAGCACGTTATCCGACGCCGAGATCGACGCCCGAGCCGCGCAGGCCGCTGAACAGGCCGAGCGGATTTGGCTCGGGCACCCCACGTGATGAAAAGCATCTTGCGCTCCGAGATCGACCTCCATGTCAAACTTTGACATAGGTGCCCGATGGCGACCAACGTGCATTTAACCGCGGAGCTGGAACGGTTCGCCCGCCAATGCGTGGCCGACGGCCGGTACAACAATGTCAGCGAAGTCGTTCGCTCGGCCCTGCGGCTGCTGCAGGAGCAGGAAGAGCAGCGGCACCGCTTGCTTCAGCAGATGCGGGACGCCGAAGCAGAAGCGGACCGCAATGGTACTTATACGCTCGAAGAAGTGCTTGCCGAGATGGATCGAATTATCGACGACGCGCAAGAGCAGTGACTGCCGCGGTACTGTCCCCGCGCGTCCGAAACGAATTGACGGCGGCGACGCGATGGATCAGCAAAAACAACCGAGCGGCGGCCCGCGGACTGCGCGAAACGGTTGCTGCGGCGGCCGGGCGAATAGATCGTCATCCGGCGATCGGCGACATTCGGAACGATTTCTTGCCGGAGCCTTACCGTTTCGTGTCACTAACGGGATTGCCCTATGTGATTGTCTATAACGTTGAGCGGAATCCGCCGCTTATCGTGGCGGTGCTCCATACTGCCCGGGATTTGCAGCGCGTGTTGCGGGATGTCGAATGAGCAAAAATTTCGACCCGCGGCGGCATCACTTTCCGGAGAGCCGCTGGTTCGAGGACCTCGCGGTCGGCGAGCGTTTCTACATCCCGAGCCGCACCGTCACCGACGCGAATTTCGCCGCCTTTCAGACCGTCTCGGCCGACAACCATCCGATCCATTACGATGTCGAATACTGTCGCGAGCGCGGCCACCCGGGCCCGCTGGCGCATGGCTTTCAGGTGTTGTGCTTCACGGCGGCGGGAGCGGGGAATTTCGCGCATGTGATCGGCGATTCGTTGATCGCCTTCATCGAGCAGTCGTCGAAGTTCCTGAAGCCGGTCTATCCCGGCGACACGCTCTATCCGAGCCTCGAAATCGCCGCGCTGACGCCGCAACGCACCACCGGCATCGTCACGGTCGCCGTCAGCGTGCACAACCAGAAGGGCGAGCTGGTCCTGACCGGCGAGCAGAAATACCTGATGAGGAAGCGGTCCTCGTAGGATGGGCTGAGCGCCAGAGAAGCCCATAGGACCGCCGGGAACAAACAAAATGGTGGGCTTCGCTCCGCTCAACCCACCTTACCGTGTTGGATCCTCTCCGCAAGCAGCTCGGCGGCGCGCTCGCATTGGGCGCGCGAGATGTCGCGGTGGGTGACGGCGCGCACGGTGCGCGGGCCGAGGGCCGAGACCAGCACGCCTGCCTGCCTGGCGCGGGCGACGAGCGCGGCGGCGTCCGGCATGCCCGGTGCGAGGCGGAATACGACGATGTTGGTCTGCACGGTCGCAAGGTCGAGCGCGATGCCG
>DATEKP010000039.1:0-5184 GCA_035277405.1 Allostellaceae bacterium
GCGGCGCTGACCCCGGACGAGCTCGGGGTCGATGTGACGCCGCGGCTCGTCACGCTGAAGGTCGAAGAGCCGGAGAAGCGCCAGGGCGGGGTCAAGGTCGGCTCGGTGGCCGAGCTGGTCGACAAGCTGAAGAACGAAGCGCGGGTGATCTGATGCCGGTTCTCGTCGTCGCCGAACACGACAACAACGCGCTGAAGCCGGCGACCCTCAACAGCGTCGCCGCGGCGGCCGAGATCGCGCAAGCCGCCGACGGCGACGTGCATATCCTGGTCGCCGGCAAAGACTGCCGCGGCGCCGCCGAGGCGGCGGCGCAGGTCGCCGGGATCGCCGAGGTCTTGCTGGCCGACGATGCGGCCTACGAGCACGGCCTCGCCGAGAACTGGGCGCCGCTCGTCGTCGAGCTCGCCGGCCGGTACAGCCATGTGCTGGCGCCGGCGACGACGTTCGGCAAGAACCTGATGCCGCGCGTCGCCGCCCTGCTCGACGTCATGCAGCTCTCCGACATCAGCGCCGTCGTCTCAGCCGATACCTTCGTGCGGCCGATCTATGCCGGCAACGCACTCGCCACCGTCCAGTCGAAGGACCCGATCAAGGTCATAACTGTACGCGGCACGGCCTTCGCGCCGGCAGCGGCGACCGGCGGCAGCGCGCCGATCGAGCCGGTCGCCGGCGCGGCTGCATCGGGCCCGACCGAGTTCGTGCGCGCCGAACTGTCGAAATCGGAGCGGCCCGAGCTGACCAGCGCCCGCGTCATCATCTCCGGCGGCCGCGGCATGCAGTCGGGCGACAATTTCCCGCTCCTCGAAAAGATCGCCGACAAGCTCGGCGCCGCGGTCGGCGCCTCGCGCGCCGCGGTCGATGCCGGCTTCGTGCCGAACGATTACCAGGTCGGCCAGACCGGCAAGATCGTCGCGCCCGAACTCTACATCGCGGTCGGCATCTCGGGCGCCATCCAGCACCTCGCCGGCATGAAGGATTCGAAGGTCATCGTCGCAATCAACAAGGACGAAGAGGCGCCGATCTTCCAGATCGCCGATTACGGCCTCGTCGCCGATTTATTCAAGGTCCTGCCGGAACTCGACCAGGAACTGGAGAAGCGGCAGTCGTAAGAATTGCCGCGAATGTAAGCCGTCGTTCCAAACCGCTCTCCGACGTTATTTTTGAGCAAATTTTCGGGTTCCTGCGAAGGCAGGGACCAATCGTGCCGGCGCAGGGACGGCGGGAAAATAGGTCCCCGCCTGCGCGAGCACCTAGCCCAAAGCCGCAGAAAGGCTTATTGCGCGTGCTGCGATCGGGTAAAATTGCGCGGCACGCGAATAAGCCCTATCGCCGGCCCTCAAGCCGGGGCAGGCGCCAGCCGCGGGGCGTCGAAACCGTAAACGCGGGCCGCGTTGCCGCCGGCGATCTTGGCCTGTTCGTCCTCGGGCACTCCGGCCAGGATTTCCGTCAGAATCTTCCGCGATTGCGGAAACGTCGACTCGCTGTGCGGGTAATCCGAACCCCACATCATATTGTCCACACCGATGATGTCGCGCAGCCGAATGCCGACGGCGTCCTCCTGAAAGCTCAGGACGACGTTGCGGTGGAAGAAATCGCTCGGGCGCATGGCGTCCTTGAAGCGGTAGAGCGCCTCGCCGTGCCGCTCGCGGTACGTGTAGTCCATCGTCGATAAGAGGTGCGGTGCCCAGGCCAGCTCGAATTCGACGATCGCCACGGTGAGACGGGGATGCCGCTCGAAGACGCCGGAGAAGATCATGTCGCACAGCGACAGCGCCGGATAGAACGCTTTCGTGGCGCGGCTGCTGGCGTCGCGCAATGTCTTGTCGCCGGCGCCGCGGATGCGGCCCTGCCGCCGCGTCGCCGTATGCAGCGAGAGCGGCATTTGCAGCGCCGCGGCGGCGGCCCAGAATTTCTCGTACTCGGCCTGGTCGTAGCGCCGATCTTCGTGCGGATATTCGGTGATCATCGCGCCCGAAAGGCCGAGGCGGGCGGCGCGTTCCAGCTCCCCGATGCCGTCCGCGACGTCGTCGAGGTTGATCATCGCGATGCCCTTGAGGCGCGCGGGGTCGGTGCGGCAGAACTCGGCGAGCCAGTCGTTGTAAGCGCGAAAGATCGCCGACATCAGCGCCGGGTCCGCCACCTTGAAGTAGAAGAGGCCTTGCGACGGGTAGAGAACTTCGCCGGCCACCCCGTCGAGCGCCATATCCTTCAGGTGCTGTCCGGGGTCGTAGCCGCCGCTCAGCACGTCCTCGAAGCGGCCCCGGGCGGAGATCGTCTCGGGCGCCGCGAACCGCGCGCCGGCGTTCGAGATCAGGCCAATCCCCGAGAGGACCTGGTCCGTCTCCACAACGATATAGTCGCCGCCGTCGATCCGCTCGATGCGCGGCGCACGATCCCGGAACGCCCGGTCGATACGGCTCTGCCACAGGTCGGGCGGCTCGAACACATGAGAATCCGACGAGAGAACCAGCGGCAGCATCGGCATCTCCTTAGCACCCGATCGCGCAACACCTTTGGCAATCGGCCCCCTTGCCGTCAAGGCGAGCGCGCTCCACCCGATGCGGCCGCCCGAAGCGGCGGAATTTTCGAATGCCGCCTTGTCGCTTTTGCCCTATCCTCCGCGGCCTCCGCGAAGCGGCGCGCCCGAACCAAGCCGCATGCGGGAAGGCTCGAACGGGAGGACGCGGTGACAGCCAGGGCCCCATTCCTGAAGACGCGCTATTCCGGGTATTTCCACCGCCAGGTGCCGGCGGAGGATACCGAGCTTACCCATGTCGGGCCGGGCACGCCGTGCGGCGAATACATGCGCCGGTTCTGGCAGCCGGTATGCTTCTCGGACGAGCTGCGCGACCTGCCGCAGCGGGTGCGGATATTGGGCGAAGATCTGGTCGCGTACCGCGACGGCAGCGGCACGGTCGGCCTCTTGGAACTGCACTGCCCGCACCGCGGCACCTCCCTCGAATTCGGTCTCGTCGGGGCCAAAGGCATCCGCTGCTGCTATCACGGCTGGTTGTTCGACTGCGACGGCACGATCCTCGAAACCCCCGGCGAGCCGGCCGACAGCACGCTGAAGGACCGGCTGTTCCACGGCGCCTACCCGGTTCACGAGGCGCACGGGATCGTCTTCACCTATATGGGCCCGCCCGACGAAGAGCCGCCGTTTCCGACCTACGACAGCCTGATCCGGCCCGGCTACCGGGTCATGCCGGGGCAGAAATGGACCTACCCGTGCAACTGGCTGCAGATCATGGAAAATACGATGGACCCGGCGCACACCGCGTTTCTGCATACGATCGTCAGCGGTGCGGTGTTCACCGACGAATTCGGCGTGTTGCCGGAGCTCGATTTCGTCGAGACGCCGATCGGCATGATTTACGTCGCGACCCGGCGGGTCGGCGACAATGTCTGGGCACGCATGGTCGAGGGCATTCTGCCGAACCTGCAGCAGGTCGCGCCGTTGAGCGAAACCGGCCGCCGGGAGCACCCGTTCAGCGGCCCGATGATGAGCCGCTGGCTGGTGCCGGTCGACGACACCAGCACGATGTTCATCGAATTGCGCCATTTGAGCGAAAGCGAGGAGAACCCGCCCTGGTGGGTCGATCGCAATCAGATGATGCCTGGCCAGACCGCGATGGCCAGCTACGAGGAGGGCCAGCGGCACCCCGGCGACTACGAAGCGCAGGTGTCGCAACGGCCGATTGCCGTTCATGGGCTTGAGCACCTGAGCGCCACCGACCGCGGCGTGACGATGTTCCGCAACCAGGTCAGGCGCGGCATTCGTGCCGTGCGAGACGGGCGGCCGCTTGCCGAACTCTGCCAAGCTCCCGGCGCGGTCACTTCGACCTATTGCAACAACACGGTCCTGCGCATGCCGCCCGTCGCGGACGAGGCCGAGGACAAGCGCCGCATGCGCGCCGCCGGCCGCGAGCTTGCCGAAGGCTATCTGAAGCAGCCGCCGCTTTCCGCCCGTCCCTGAACGTTTCTCATTTAGAGCAGCGTCCGATCAAACGGAATCACTCCCTCCATCGTCTTGGCCGGGCTTGACCCGGCCATCCACGAGGAGCAGGCGATGTCCTCGCGGCTTCGCATAGATGCCCGGATCACGTCCGGGCATGACGAAAACGAGGTGAACAAACTTGACCGGATGCTGCTCTAGGTCCAACCGCCTGGTTGTCGCCCCCGCGAAAGCGGGGGTCCAGAGCAGGCGGTATGTCGGTTGCTCCTCGATTCCCGCTCGCGCGCCGCTTGGCGGGAAAGACGACTCCGTCTGGTCAGACGGCTCTCGAAATTCGGGATCAGCCGGACTTCGGCGGCCGCCGCGCGCGAATTTCGGACGAGGAGGCGTCGAGGCGGAAACGGTGCTCGGGGATTTCGGTGAACAGCTCGGCATAGCGCCGCGGCACCGGGATATCCTTCAGCGCGCGCACGCGGCCGGCCGCGTCGAGCCGCACCGCCACCAGAAAGCTGGCCCCGGAGCCGGCGATCTCGTCGAGCGCCACCAGCATTCGCGCTGCGTCATCTCCGTAATATTTCGGCCCGAACAGCCGCTCAGCCGTATCGGCGCCGACGACAAAAATCGTCCCGGGAAAGAGGCGCGCCTTTTCGACAAAAGTCGGCGCTCGCGTCAGCTCGACCGGCGCCTTCCAGGCAAATTGCGCGAGCCGCCCCCTGACCGCGCCGCCCGCGAGCGGCGGCTTGTCGACGTTGGTGACCGATAGTTCGAACGCAACAGGCTGCTGCGTGAGCTCTTCGGCGACCCGCGCCAGCAATGCATGTCCATCGTGCATCGGGTTGAACGAGCCCGGGAACAGCACGACAGGCTGCGGTGCGGATAGCATGATCTGGCCGTCGGGCTGGACGGTCACGCGGTCGAGCTCGCCCGCCAGCAGCCGGTCGATCGCATCCGCGGCGGCGACCGCTGCCTCCGCGTAGTGTTCATCCGCGTCCAGCAAGCTGCGCGGCGAGGCTGTGACAATCCCGCAGCCGCGCGCCAGCCACAGCACGATCGCGCGCGCCACCAGGTCTTCCTCGGCGGCGCGGTCGCGCCGCCCCTTGGCCAAGACGCAGGTGCAATGCGCGATGCCGGCGGCGTTGGCGCAGGCGATGTGAAAGCGATGCTCGCCGCGGCGCGGGCGATCGCTGACCAGGGCCGCCGTGGCGCCGAGGCCGACCATTTCGGCGCCG
>DATEKP010000040.1:0-3330 GCA_035277405.1 Allostellaceae bacterium
GCCGGCGACAAGGTCGTGCTGGCCGCCGAGGGCGGGCGTCGGCATGCGGTCGCCGCAACGGTGGTCGCCCGCCAGGAATTCGCCGGCTATTGGGAATATCTGCTCGATCGCGCGATCTTCACCGCGCCGGCCCACCCGTTCTGGGGCGGCGCCGCGCTGATTGGCGCCGACGGCAGCCTGATCGGGGTCGGCTCCTTGCATGTGCAGCGCTCGGACGGCCGCGAGCAGCGGCGCGACGTCAACATGGTGGTGCCGATCGACCTGTTGCCGCCGATCCTCGACGACATGCTGGCCTATGGCCGCCCGAACCGCCCGCCGCGACCGTGGCTCGGCCTCTATGCCGCCGAGGTCGAGGACGCGATCGTCGTCGCCGGGCTGTCGGAACGCGGCCCGGCCAGCAAGACCGGCCTCAAACCGGGCGACCGCATCCTGGCGGTGCGCGACGAGCCGGTCTCCAGCCTCGCCGCGTTCTGGCGGCGGGTGTGGGCCAGCGGCCCGGCCGGCGCCGAGGTCGTGCTGCAGATCATGCGCGACAAGGAGACGCTGCGCGTGCGCATCCCGTCGACCGACCGTACCCGCATGATGAAGGCGCCGCGACTGCACTGAGCCACCCGGACACCGCTGGTCCGTCATCCGGGCGAAGGCGGGACCTTTACGTAAGTCGCGACCCCCGCAATGAGAGTGCCGCTGCACCGTTCTGCGTCCTTCGAGACGCACCCTTCGAGCGCTCCTCAGGATGACGTAAGTTAATGATAATATTGATAAAGCACGTCATCCTGAGGAGACCGCGGAGCGGTCGTCTCGAAGGACGCACGATGTTGATCCAACGCGCCCAAGCGAGTCGCGCGAAACTGCGGCTTGCACCGGAATGACAATCCCGTTTGACCGGACAAACCTACGCCGGCCGGGTGCGGCTCTGCTAACGCGCTAACGCAATGCACTGGGTCGGCAGATCGCTGAGCCGCAACGGCGGCCGCGGCGGGCTGGGTTTCGGGTGCAATGCCTGCGGCGTGAACCACCAGGCGAGTTCGCCACACCCGTCGCCCGGCGGAGGCGGCGCCTGGTTCCGGCACTCGCGCTCGCCCGGCGGGCAGGCGAGGCGCACGTGGAAGTGCCGCCGATGTTCCCACCACGGCCGGATCAGCCGCAGCCAGGCGCGGTCGGTGCCGGCCTCGCGGCACAATGCCCGTTTGATCGCCGGGTTGACGAAGATGCGCGCCACCCCCGGGCTTTTCGCCGCGGCTTCGAGCAGCGCGCGGTCCTGCGGCCGCCAGGTCTGCGGGTCGATGTCGAGGCCGCCGACGGCAACCAGATTGACGGCCGGCATCTCGTCACGCTCGGCGGTGTTCAGCTGCCGGTCGGGCATCGGCGTCAGCCAGATATCGGCTTCGATACCGAGCTGGTGCGACGCGTGCCCGGTCAGCATCGGCCCGCCGCGCGGCTGCGCCATGTCGCCGATCAGGAGGCCCGGCCATCCCGCCGCGGCGTCGGCATCGGCGGCCAGGCGCTGCAGAAACGCGAGCAGCACCGGGTGTCCCCAGGCGCGGTTGCGCGACGGCCGCATGACCTGCCAGTGGGAGCCGTCCGCCGGCATCTCGACCCCGCCGGCGAGACAGCCGCGCGTATAACTGCCGATCGCGCGGGCCGGGCCGGGGGTGGGGCGCTCGGCTAATCCGAACACCCGCTTCGCCGCATCCGGCGGCAATTCGGCCAGCACCGCCAGGCGATGCGCGGCCTCCTGCGCGGCGGTATCCTGCGCCCGCGCCGCAGGTGCGGCAAGGCACAGCGAGGCGGCGACCAGCGAGCAGGCGAGGGGCAGCCGCCAGCCCACCGCGGCCCGGCTCGGCTCCTGGCCAAACCCGCCGGATCCTGATAGATTGTTCGGTAACATTTTTCGGAACTTACCGGGCATCGCCGCCTGCCGCTTACCCCATCTTCTGCAATGCGCCAGAACCTTTGCCGATGCAAGCTGACGAGCGTCCGGAGGCCGCGCCGCGACGGGTCCTGATCGTCGAGGACAACGACCTCAACCTAAAGCTGTTGCGCGACGTCCTCGAAGCGCACGGTTATGCGACCGCGACGGCGCGCGAAGGCGCCGCGGGGTTGGCGCTGGCGCGCGAGCTGCACCCCGATCTGATCCTGATGGACCTGCAATTGCCGGACATCTCCGGCTTCGACGTGGTGCGCCAGTTGAAGGGCGATCCGGCGACGAGGGCCATCCCGGTCGTCGCCGTCACCGCTTTCGCGATGGCCGGCGACGAGCGCAAGGCGCTGGTCAGCGGCTGCGACGGCTATGTCTCGAAGCCGATCGTACTGCGCTCGTTCATGGACGTCGTGACGCGCTTTGCCGGCCCGCCCGGCAGCTCCCCGGAGGGAGAGGACCGCAGCGCCTGAGCTGCCGGTCGCATGCCCTGATGTGTCCCAGTTTCGCACTGGAGAAGTCCCGTGCGTCCTTCGAGACGCCCGCTGCGCGGGCTCCTCAGGATCACGATTTTGTTCAATGCCATCAACAGCTTCTCGTCATCCTGAGGGGTTCCGGCGGAACGTCGGAACCCGTCTCGAAGGACGCACAACGCCGATGTAGCGGCAAACCGAGAGACTACCATGCTCTTCCCGCCGCCGGCGCGGCGGAGTAGCCTTGCCGCGGTCGCGGTTTGCCGACAGGCCGCCGGTATGAAGCTCTACGGTTATTTTCGCTCCTCCGCCGCGTTTCGCGTACGCATCGCCCTCAACCTGAAGGGCCTCGGTCACGACAGCGCCTTCATCCATCTGCGCCGCGGCGATCAGGCGGGGGAAGCCTTCCGCGCGGTCAATCCGCAGGGGCTGGTGCCGGCGCTGGAGATCGACGGCGAGAGGTTGATCCAATCGCTGCCGATCATCGAATATCTCGACGAGCGCCATCCCGAGCCGCCGCTGCTGCCCGCGGATGCCGCCGGCCGCGCCCGCGTACGCGGGCTCGCGGCGATCGTCGCCTGCGACATTCATCCGCTCAACAATCTGCGCGTGCTGCGCTATTTGACGCACGCCCTCGGGCATGACGAAACCGCGCTGGCGGCCTGGTACAACCATTGGATTGCAGACGGGTTTCGCGCTTTCGAGCGGCTGCTCGCCGGCGACCGCCGCACCGGCGCGTTCTGCCACGGCGATCGGCCGGGCCTTGCCGACATCGCGCTGGTGCCGCAGGTCGTCAATGCCGAACGCTACCGGCTCGACCTCGGGCCGTACCCGACGATAACCAGGATTTTCGAGACCTGCATGCAGCTCGACGCCTTCGCCGCGGCGCATCCCACGCGTCAGCCCGACCGCGAGACATGACGGCGCGCGTCTTGC
>DATEKP010000041.1:0-8366 GCA_035277405.1 Allostellaceae bacterium
GGCGCTGGAGCATGTCGTCGGCGCACAGACGCAGGTTGCCGCAGTCTGCATCGGACCCGACGACGACATGGAAGAACGTCGCCGCGACATCCTGCGTTCGATCGCCGATGTCGACAGCGGCGAGGGCGCCGTATTGTTGACCGACATGTTTGGGGGCACGCCGTCCAACCTTGCCATCTCGGTCATGGATCGCGGCAAGGTCGAAGTCGTCGCCGGCGTCAACCTGCCGATGCTGATCAAGCTCGCCAGCCTGCGCCAGAGCGAAAGCCTGGAACGCGCCGTGCTCGGCGCCCAGGAAGCCGGCCGCAAATACATCAACGTCGCCTCGCAACTGCTGGCGGACGCGCGACGATGAGCGCGGGCGGCACCCCGGCCTGCCCTGCCGGCCTCGTTTGCGAGACGGCGCGGCGCACCGTCACGATCTGCAACAAGCTCGGGCTGCACAGCCGCGCCTCGGCCAAGTTCGTCAAGATCGCCACCCTGTTCGATTCCGAGATCTGGGTGCGCAAGAACGGCACCACCGTGCCCGGCCGCGACATCCTCGAACTGCTAATGCTGGAGGCGCCGCCCGGCACGCCGCTCGAAATCATCGCGACCGGGTGCGACGCGGCGGCGGCGGTGGACGCGCTCGTCCGCCTGATCGAACGCAAGTTCGATGAGGACTGACGGCAAGCCGGCGGCCAGGACAGGCAACGAGCAGAGGCTGTCCGGGATCGGCGTATCGCCGGGGATCGCGATCGGGCCGGGCTATATCGGCGAGCGCGGCGACTTGCCGGTCAGCGAGAGCCGCATCGAGGAAGCGGCGATCGAACCCGAGCGCGCCCGTTTCGCCGAAGCGGTCGCCGCCTCGGTCAAGCAATTGCGCAAGCTGAAGACGCGGGCCACCGCGCTGCCGGGATCGGCGGCCGACGAGATCGGCTACGTGCTCGACGCGCATCTCGCGATGCTCGCCAACTCGCGCCTGGTCCGCGGCGTCAACCAGCGCATCGGGCGGGCGCGGGTCAATGCCGAGCGGGCGATCCAGATCGAGATCGAGGAACTCGGCAAGGCCTTTGCGGCAATGCCCGACCCATACCTGGCGGCGCGCATCGACGACGTGCGGGTGGTCGGCGCGCGGCTGATCCGCAACCTGCTGCGCAAACCCTATGTCGCCTATTCGGGGCTGAGCGGCGGCGCGATCATCCTCGCCGAGGAGGTGACCCCGGCCGACACGGCATTGATGGACCCGCGGCGCATCGGCGGCTTCGCCACCGAGTACGGCGGGCCGGAGGGCCATACCGCGATCATGGCGCGCGCCCTCGGCTTGCCGGCGGTGCTTGGGATACCCGGCCTTCTGGCGCGGGCGCGCGCCGATTCGCATGTCGTCGTCGACGGCTCGGCCGGCACGATCATTCTCGACCCGGAACCGGCGACGATCGAGGAATATCGCGAGCGGCACGAGGCGTTTCTGCGCGAGCGGCGGCAGTTCGGCCGGCTGCGCCGCGTTCCGGCGGTGACCCGCGACGGCGTCGATATCCGGCTCGACGCCAATCTCGAACTGCCGGTGGAGCTCGACGTGGCGCTGGCGCACGGGGCGATGGGGCTGGGCCTCGTGCGCACCGAGTTCCTCTACATGAACCGCGAGGACCTGCCGAGCGAGGACGAGCAGTTCGAGTTTTTCGCCAGCCTCGTGCGCGGCATGGACGGGCGGCCGGTGACTTTGCGCACGCTCGACGTGGGCGGCGACAAATTGCCGGAAGCGCTGGCGCAATACGCCGCCGCCGACACCGCGAATCCGGCCCTCGGGCTGCGCGCGATCCGCCTGTCGCTGAAGGAGCGGCGGCTGCTCGACACCCAGCTCGCCGCGATGCTGCGCGCCGCCAATACCGGGCCGGTGCGCATCCTGCTGCCAATGATCTCGGCCGTCGATGAATTGCACCGCGCCCGCGAGGCGTTGGAGCAGGTGGCGCGGCGGCTGCGGCGCCGCGGCGTCGCGCTGCCGAAGGCATTGCCGCCGCTCGGCGCGATGATCGAGGTGCCGAGCGCCGCATTGGCCGCCGACGCGCTCGCCGGCGAAGCCGATTTCTTCGCGGTCGGCACCAACGATCTGATCCAGTACACGCTGGCAATCGACCGCTCCGACGAGCAGGTCGCGCATCTCTACGATCCGCTGCACCCGGCGGTGCTGCGCCTGATGCAGTTTGCGGTGGAGGCGGCGGCGCGCCGCCGCATCCCGATCAGCATTTGCGGCGAGATCGCCGGCGAGCCCCGCTACACCGCGCTCTTGCTGGGCCTCGGCCTGCACGAATTATCGATGACGCCGCAGAATATCCCGCGCGTCAAACAGCGCGTCCGCAGCCTCGACATGGTCGCCGCCACCCGCCGCGCCCGCGCCATCATGGACCAGGCCGACCCCGCCCGCATCGCCGCCCTGCTCGACGATTTCAACGCGACGGCCGAGCCGGGGTGAGCGTAAGCGCCGGAACCACGGACGTTTTACGCGAGCATCATGCGCATCGGTTCGAGGGTGCGTTTGAACGGATGAAGCACAAGCCCGAGCACTTCCAGCGTCACCGCGCCCAGCAGGGCCTCATCGCCAGGCTCGCCTAATATGACCGGGGTGTGCCCGTCGCCTTCGGCAAGTTGCAGATGGCATTCGGAGATCGCGCGCGGCACTGCGGTACCGTCCGCAAGCGTGAAGGTCAGCGTCCGTTTCGCGGCGAGACCAAGCGCGGTCCAGACATCGTGCGGAACCAAAGTGTATGTCGCGCCGCTGTCCACGAGAACGCGCACGGTTGCGGTCTTGCCGGTCGGCCCGGTCAGCACGCCCTCGACATAGGTGAGACCCACAGAATTTCCTTCCCCGCATTCCGATGCACCGGACCTTACCGCATTGGCCGGCGGGGTGCGAGATGCGGACAATCTCGGGCGAAGTTGACGATATAAAGATATCTTTATATGTTGGAGCCGAGCTTCTCTTCCCAATCGTCATGCCCGTACTTGTTCCGGGCATCCATGCGGTCGGCCGAGTCAAGGCCGGCCATCCATTCGAGACAGCGCCGATCCGAGGCGAGTCGCTCCAGGAGTCATCGATGGCCGAATTCACCGATTACAAGATTGCCGATATCGGGCTGGCCGAGTGGGGCCGGCGCGAGATCGCGATCGCCGAAACCGAGATGCCGGGGCTGATGGCGCTGCGCGACGAATTCGGCGCGGCGAAGCCGCTGACGGGGGCGCGCATCGTCGGCTGCCTGCACATGACGATCCAGACCGCCGTGCTGATCGAGACGCTGGCCCACCTTGGCGCCACCGTGCGCTGGTCGTCGTGCAACATCTTCTCGACGCAGGACCACGCTGCGGCGGCGATCGCGGCCCGCGGTATCCCTGTTTTCGCCTGGAAGGGCGAGACCGAGGACGAATACGAATGGTGCATCGAGCAGACGCTGTCCGGCCCTGGCGGCTGGCGTCCGAACATGGTGCTCGACGACGGCGGCGACGCGACGAAGATCATCCATGACCGGCATCCGCAGCTGCTCGATGACATCCGCGGCATCTCCGAGGAGACGACGACCGGGGTCAACCGGCTCTACGACATGGTGAAGGAAGGCACGCTCAAGGCGCCCGCCTTTAACGTCAACGACAGCGTCACAAAGTCGAAATTCGACAACCTCTACGGCTGCCGCGAGAGCCTCGTCGATGGCATCAAACGCGCCACCGACGTGATGGTCGCCGGCAAAATCGCCGTCGTTAACGGCTTCGGCAATGTCGGCAAGGGTTCGGCCGCGAGCCTCAGGAGCCAGGGCGCGCGGGTCATGGTCACCGAGGTCGATCCGATCTGCGCGCTGCAGGCGGCGATGGAGGGCTACGAGGTGACGACGATGGACGAGGCAGCATCGCGCGCCGACATCTTCGTCACCGCGACGGGCAACGTCGATGTCATCACGCTCGATCACATGCGGCAGATGAAAGACCGCGCGATCGTCTGCAACATCGGCCATTTCGACAGCGAGATTCAGATCGATTCGCTGCGCAATTATCTCTGGGAGGAGGTCAAGCCGCAGGTCGACGAGGTCGTCTTTCCCGACGGCAAGCGGCTGATCGTCCTGGCCAAGGGCCGGCTCGTCAATCTCGGCTGCGCCACCGGCCATCCGAGCTTTGTGATGAGTGCCTCGTTCACGAACCAGGTGCTGGCGCAGATCGAGCTGTGGACCAATCCCGGCAAATACGAAAACAACGTGTATATCCTTCCCAAGCACCTCGACGAGAAGGTTGCGCAACTGCATCTCGACAAGCTGGGCGCCAAGCTCTCCCGCCTGTCCCCTGTGCAGGCGCAATATCTCGGTCTATCTCCCGCCGGACCCTTCAAGCCCGAACACTACCGCTACTGATCGCGAGAGCGGAACCAGAGGTAGCGCGCGACAGGAAGAAGCGCGCGCCCTCTTTCCTTTTCTGAGGGAAAGGGCGATTATTTAAGCGAATTTTAGGCTGGCGTATCTGACATAGCGCGGGGCCACGCCGGAAGCGGCAGACCGTGATCGAAGTTGCAAGCATAATTTGCCTCGTCGCCGCGGCGGCGTTCGCCGTAGCTTGGCAGCTCGCGCGGCGCCGCGGGCAGACGGTCGAGGCCAACCGCGCCGCTGTCGCCGCACTGCTCAACGCGGCCCCGTTCGCGGTTTTTTGCTGGCGCGGCCGCGGGCCGGAGGCTGTATTCGGCCGGCTGCGCCAGGGCGACGCAAGCCTCTCCTATGCCGGCTTTCTAGCCAGTCTCGCGCCGGACGACGCCTCCCGCCTCGCCGACGCCGTCGGCGAGTTGCAGCGCGACGGCACGCCGTTCGTTGCGTCGGTCACCGGCACGAGCGGTGCCGCGCATGCGATCGAGGGCCGCCGCACTGCCGATGGCAGCAGCGTCGTCTGGCTCACCGATGCGGCGGCGACCCGGCGCGCCGAGCGCGCGCGGGAGGCGGCGACAGCCGATGCCGCGGCCGTGCGCGGCGTGCTCGATCGCCTGCCTGTGGCGGTATGGCGGCGCGATCCCTCGCTGCGGCTTGCCGACTGCAACAGCGCCTATGCGGCAATGCTCGAAATGCCGCGCGCGGCCGTGTTGGCGTTGCGCGGCGACGCCGCTGCCGATGCAGGTCGCGATGCGGGCATGGCTCTGGCGCGGGCTGCGGTCGCGGCAAGCGCACCCCGCAGCGAGCGCCGCCACATCGTCATCGCGGGAGCGCGGCGCCTGCTGGAATTCACCGAAATCCCCGATTCCGCCGGCGGCACGACCGGCTTTGCGCTCGACCTTACCGAGCTCGAAACCGCCGAGAGCGAGTTGTCGCGTCATGCCAACGCCCATGGCCAGGTGCTCGAGAGCATCGATGCCGCGGTCGCGATCTACGGTGCCGACAAACGCCTCAGCTTCGCGAACTCCGCTTTTGCCCGGCTGTGGGGGCTTGAGGAGGAATGGCTCTCGGGCGAGCCAGGCATCGATGAGTTGCTGGAGCGCCTGCGCGAGCGCCGCCGGGTTCCCGAATATGCCGATTTCCGTGCCTTCAAGCAGCAGCAGATCGGGTTGTTCAACTCATTGTTGCAGCCGCAGGGTGAGCTAATGCACCTGCCGGACGGCCGCACGCTGAGCACGACGGTGTCGCCGCATCCGATGGGCGGGTTGATCTTCGTGTACGAGGACGTGACCGACCGTCTCGCCCTCGAGCGGTCGTACAACACGCTGGTCGAGGTCGAGCGCGAGACGCTCGATAATCTGTTCGAGGGCATCGCGGTGTTCGGCAGCGACGGGCGGCTCAAGCTGCACAATCCGGCCTATCGCGCGATCTGGGGATTGTCCGAGGCGGATGTCGACGCCGAGCCGCGCTTCGACGAGATTGTCGATAAATCCCGCGGCTTCGCCGAGGACGACGGCGCCTGGCCCGCGATGCGCGAGCAGATCATTGCAAGGATCGGCGGGCAGTCGCATTGGCACGGTCAGGTCGAACGGCGCGACGGCTCGGCGTTGCAGCTGGCCACGGTGCCGCTGCCCGATGGCAACGTGCTGTTCACCTGCCTCGATGTCACCGATACGGTGCGCGTCGCGCGCGCGCTGCGCGAACGCAACGAGGCGTTGGAGACGGCGGACCGCCTCAAAAGCGAGTTCATCGCCAATGTCTCCTACGAGCTGCGCACGCCGCTTAATGCCGTCATCGGCTTTGCGGAAATCCTATCGAATCAGTATTTCGGCGCGCTATCGCCCCGCCAACTCGAATACAGCCGCGGCATACTCGACGGCTCGCAGCGACTGATGACGCTGATCAACGACATTCTCGACCTCGCCACGATCGAGGCTGGTTACATGGCGCTGGAGAGCGGGCGGGTCGAGGTGTGCGACCTGCTGGCCGCGGTGATCACGCTGACGCGCGAGCGAGCGCGCACCCGCAATGTTTCTCTCGCCATGACCTGCCCCGCCGAGGTGGGTGCCATTGACGGCGACGAGCGGAGGCTCAAGCAGGCATTGTTCAACCTGGTATCCAACGCCATCAAGTTCACGCCGCCGGGCGGCTCGGTGCATGTTCAGGCGCGCCTCGATGGCCGCCGCAGAGGCGGCGATTTGATCCTCGCGGTCAGCGATACCGGTATCGGCATCGCGCCCAGCGACCACGCTCGCATGTTCGAGAAATTCGAGCGCGGCTCCCGGCAGACGGGAGCCGGGCTTGGCCTATCGCTGGTCAAAAGCCTGATCGAGCTGCACGGTGGAACCGTGGCAATCGATTCCGGGCCGGGCGAGGGAACCACGATCTCCTGCCGGCTGCCCGCGCGGCGACATCATGCGGCGGCAAGCCGGGCCACGCAGCGCGCGGTCTGAGGGCGCCGACCTACAGCTTTGTCCGAGCAAATAATCGTCGTTCCCGCGAAAGCGGGAATCCAGGCAAGACGAGATGTTGCCCCTGGACTCCCGCTTTTGATCCGCGTTAGCCGCTGGCGGTTGCCGTCAACGCCCAGTTCGGATCGCGCGACCTGATGTCGCGCGCGAATGTCCAGAAATCGGTCTTTTCGATCGTGCCGTTGGGATCGCCATCGACGATGCTGCCGTCGTGGGCGCGCAGCACGTTGATCTGCTCGGAGACGAACTTGACCGTCACCCGCGCCGTCCGGCCAGCCAGCCCGGCTTCGGCGATATCGAGCTGCTTGAGCCGGATGATGCGGCTCTCGAGGGTTTCGCCGGCCGCCTCCCGCTCGCCGATCGCCGTGGCGAACGGCCGGTATACCTCATCGCTCAGCAACGGCCGCAACCGGGCTTTGTCGCCGGCGGCGAAGGCGCCCACGATCATGTCGAAGGCGACCCGCGCGCCTTCGAGGAATTGCGCCGCCTCGAAAGCCGGATCGGCTGTGCGAATTCGTTGCAGCCCCGCCGCCACCGCATCGGCCGGGGCGTTCGGCGGTACCGGCGGCGCCGGGCGACGCGCCGCAAGATTGACGAGGTTGTCTCGCGCCGTCTCAGGCGGCCGCAGCGTCGGAGGTTGCCGCCGCTGATGTCCGGTGCGCCTGCCCAGCACACTGCGCAGGCGCAGCACCAGGAACCCCGCGATCATCGCGAACAGAATGATGTCGAAATACTGTGGAAAGTCGCCCATCGCGATCCGGGACCCTGCGTTATTCCCGGATGGACCGGGCATGCGGCACGCCGCATTTTGCTAGATAGTCGGTCACCGCGCCGGCGGCAAGCGCCAGCCCGTCAGCTCGCCGGCACGATTGCCCCCTTTGGGCGATCCGTGCTAGCGGGAGCCGCGATCTGCGCAAGCTGCTCGGGAGACGATCATGGCACAGGGTACACCCGGCAACGGCCCGTCGGTGCCGGAAGCATCGCCGCCGGCCGCATCCGTCCAGCAGCAGCTGATCATCAACGCGCAGTACATCAAGGATCTATCGTTCGAGAACCCGCGGGCGCCGCAGAGCCTTGGCCAGCAGGCGACGCAGCCCTCGGTCGATATCAACGTAGATGTCAAGGCGCAGAACCTCGGCCAGGACAACTACGAGGTCGTGCTGACCATCAATGCCAGCGCCAAGGCGCAGAACGAGGCGCTGTTCATCGTCGAGCTCGCGTACGGCGCAATCGTCACGGCGCGCAATGTGCCGCAGGAGCTGATCAGCGCAGCCGTGCTGGTCGAGACCCCGCGCCTGATGTTCCCGTTTGCACGCAATATCGTGGCCGAGACGACGCGCGACGGCGGCTTTCCTCCGCTGATGATAAATCCGATCGATTTCGGCGAGCTGTTGCGCCGGAACACCGCTGCGGCAACCCCGCAACCCCCGGCCGGCGGCACGGCGGCCTGAACCATTCAGCCGGCGGCCAGCCACAACGGCGCCGTGACGGCAGCCAGCATCGCCTGGTGCGCCGCCAATTCCTC
>DATEKP010000042.1:0-13549 GCA_035277405.1 Allostellaceae bacterium
TCGGCCGGCCGATCACCCGCATCGGCCCGATCCGCGCATGATCGGCCTCGACCACCATCTCGCGCGCCTGTGCGTGGGGATGGGCGAGCGCCGCGGTGACGCCGAGCACCGGCGCGTGCGGCACGTCATATTCGGCGAGCCGCTCTTCCCACGCGGCGACGCTGCGGGTGCGGGTGACCTCGCTGATCAGGCGGTCGACCTCGTCGCGGTTGTCGCGCCGCAAGGCCGGCGTCGCAAAGCGCGGATCGTCGGCCAGCTCGGGCCGCCCCAGCGCGTCGCACAGCTTGCCCCAGAAGCGCTCGGACAGGACGGCGATGATGATGGAGCCGTCCGATGCCGGGAAACTGCCATAGGGCACGATATTGGGGTGGCTCGACCCCATCGGTTGCGGGTCCTCGCCGGTCAGGAACGCGAGTTGCGCGAAATAGCCGAGCATTCCGATGAGGCCGTCGTGCAGGCTGATATCGATGAGCCGGCCGCGGCCGGTCCGCGTGCGCTCGTGCAGGGCGGCGAGGATCGCCATCGGCCCGAACACGCCGCCCACCATGTCGCCGAGCGGAATGCCGAGCTTGACCGGCATGTGGCCGCGCTCGCCGTTGACGCTGAGCGCGCCGGACAGCGCCTGCGTGACGATGTCGAAGGACGGCTTGTCGCGCAGCGGGCCGGTCAGGCCGAAGCCGCTGATCGCGCAGTAGATCAGGCGCGGGTTGATCGCCGCGAGCTTGTCGTAGCCGAGACCGAGCCGGTCCATGACCCCGGGCCGGTAGTTCTCGACCAGGATGTCGGCGCTCGCGACGAGGCGGCGCAGCAGGTCGGCGCCGGCCGCCTTTTGCAAATCGATCACGAGGCTTTTCTTGTTGCGGTTGACGCCGAGAAAGTAATGGCTCTCGCCGGCGACGAAGGGCGGAAAGCGGCGGGTCTCGTCGCCGCCTCCGGGCGGCTCGATCTTGAAGATTTCGGCGCCGAGGTCGCCGAGGCTCTGGGTGCAGAACGGCCCGGCCAGGACGCGTGTCAAGTCGATGATGCGAACCCCCGCAAGCGGCCCGGCCCCGACACCTTGACGTTCTTGAGTGGTCACGCTCTCCGCTTCCGAAGAAATCAACCCTCTCCCCCACCGGGGGAGAGGGCAGGGTGAGGGGGCAAACGGCGGTTCTGTCCCCTCTACCCTCACCCACCAAGCGCTGCGCGCTTGGTCCCCCCTCTCCCGCGGTGCGGGAGAGGGCCGCAACTCACTTCGCCGCCGTCACCATGATCTCGACCAGCACCTCAGGGCGCGCCAGATCGGATTTGACGCAAGCGCGCGCCGGCGGGTTCTGCGGATCGACCCAGTCGTTCCACACCGCGTTCATGTCGCGGAACATGGCCATGTCCTTGATCCACAGATTGGCGGTCAACAGGTTCGATTTCGACGTGCCGGCCTCGCGCAGGTAATGATCTATGCGTTCCAGGATCTGGCGCGTCTGCCCTTGGATGTCCTGGCTCGTATCGGCGGCGGTCAGGCCGGCGAGAAAGACCCGGTCGCCGTGCACGACGGCGCGGCTCATGCGCGGCCCCGGCGGCTGCGTCAGTTCGATGCGGCGGATGTCGGCCATCTTGCCCCTCCCGAATGAAAACCGCCGCCAGTGTGGCGCGGCCGGCGCGGGAAGGGAAGCGCTCAGGCGCCGGGCGGCTCGTCGCGATAGTTGACGATGCGCTTGCCGAAGGTGTGGATGCCGTAGGTCACCAGCGGCTCGTCGCCCAAGACGCGAAAGCCGTGCACGCGGCCCGCTGGGATCGAGATCGTCACCCCCGGCGCCATCGCGACCGTGCTCGGCTCGCCGTCAAGCCAGGCCTCGCCGTGCCCCGATATGACGGTCAGGACTTCGACATAGGGGTGCGAGTGCAGCCGCGTTGCATAGCCGGGCTGCGAGGTCTGGATGCCGGTGCGGATCGGGATCTCGGCGCCGTTGTCGTCGCCGATCAGCGTGCGGTAGGTCGCACCGCCGGGAAAATCGACGAGCGGGCGCTCCCCTTCGCGGATCACGGTCAAGGTCTCGGGCATGCCCCTCTCCTTCTGATCCGGGCCTCTAGCACAGAGAGTGTCATTGCGGGCACAGCAACGCAATCTCGACGACGGACATCTTTTTCACGGTCAAAGGATTGCGCCAAGCGGTCACGCCACCTTGAACCGGCGCACGCGAAGCGCCTTGGCCTGCTCGCGTGCTTGCCAGAGATCGTAGGCAGTCTGCAACCCGAGCCACGTTTCGGCGCTTGACCCGAACGCCTTGGCGAGACGGATCGCCATCTCGACCGAGACGGGCGCCCGCTCATTGACGACATCGGAGAAGGAGGCGGCGCTTACACCCAGTCCCTCGGCGGCTTCGGCCATGGACAGGCCAAGCGGGTCGAGGCACTGGCGCCGGATAATGCCTCCCGGATGCGGCGGATTCTGCATCGCCATAGCCCTCCCTCAATGGTAATCCATATAATCGACCTCGGCGGGTTCGCCATCCTCAAACCGGAAGGTGATCCTCCAATTCTCCGAGACGGAGACCGCCCAGTGGTCTTGCAGTTCACCTCGGAGCGGATGCGGCCGAAACCCTGGGAGGTCCATGTCCTGCGGTCGTCGGCTCCGATCCAGCACCGCGAGAATGTCGCGAAGCTTATCGACATGTTCCGGAGCCACCCGCCTGCTTGTGCGCCCGTCATACAGGGCTTTCAGCCCGCGATGTCTGAATGACTTGATCATCCTCTGCCCGGGCCGGTGTCACCGAACGGCCTGCCGTCATAATACTTCGTACCCACTCCACCACGCGCAGCGAGAGCCTCAAACATGAAAGCCGACGACCGGCCGCGCCGTTACCGCCAGGACACGTTGCTGACGCATATCGGGCGCAACCCGGAGGCCAATCATGGCGTCGTCAACCCGCCGGTTTATCACGCGTCGACGATCCTCTCGAAAAACATGGCGGAGTGGGAACGGAAGCGCGCCGCGCCGCCCTTCACCGGCGTGCGCTACGGGCTGCACGGCACGCCCGGCACCTTCCCATTGGAGGAATTGCTGGCCAGGATCGAGGGCGGCTACCGCGCGATGCTGCTGTCGTCGGGCCTCGCCGCAGTGACCGCGCCATTGCAGGCCTTGCTCGGCGCCGGCGACCATTGCCTGATGGTCGATTCGTGTTACGGCCCGGCGCGCAATTTCTGCGAGGGCATCCTGAAGAAATGCGGCGTCGAGACGAGTTATTACGACCCGCTGGTCGGCGAGGGCATCGCCAAATTGATCCGGCCCAACACCAGGGTGGTCTATTGCGAGTCGCCCGGTTCCCTGACCTTCGAGGTGCAGGACATCCCGGCGATCGCAGCCGTGGCCCATCGCCATGGCGCCAAGGTGTTGATGGACAACACCTGGGGCACGCCGTATCTCTTCCGCTCGTTCGAGCATGGGGTGGACGTGTCGATCCACGCCGCGACCAAATACATCTGCGGCCATTCCGACGTCATGCTCGGCGCCGTCATCACCAATGAGGAATGCTTTCTGCCGGTGCGCTCGGCGGTGGCGCAGATCGGCCACTCTGCGGCGCCCGACGACGTGTTTTTCGCATTGCGCGGCATGCGCACCCTCTCGGTGCGGCTCGAACGCCACCAGAGGAACGCGCTCGAAGTTGCGCGCTGGCTGCAAGGGCGGCCGGAGGTGTCGCGCGTGCTCTATCCGGCATTGCCCGAGGACCCCGGCCACGCGATCTGGCAGCGCGACTTCCTCGGCGCCTGCGGACTGTTCGGGGTCGTGCTGAAGCCGGCGCCGAAGGAGGCGGTCTACGCGTTTATCGACGCGCTCGACCTGTTCGGCATCGGCGCCAGCTGGGGCGGCTTCGAGAGCCTCGTTCAGCCCGCCTACCCCGACCGCATTCGCACCGCGACTGGCTGGCAGGCCGAGGGACCGCTGGTCCGCCTCCATATCGGCCTCGAAGACCCGCAAGACCTGATCGCCGACCTCGCGCAAGGCCTCGACAAATTGCGCGCTGCGGGATGATCGGCCAAACGAGGGCGCGCGTCATTCCATGAAGGCGCGGTCGACGCCGCGACCGTGCAGTTCGGCGAGGTAGCCGTCGACGCTGCCGAGCTGGGTGTCGAGCTGCATCCTGACCGGCACCATCAAATCGCCGGAAATCAGGCGCGCGTACCAGATCGTACCGGAACGCGCACCCTCGTCGCGCTCGGCGTTGGGCATGCCGTCGCGGATGTGGCGCGTCATATGGCAGGCGATCGCCTCACCGGCGAAATTCTGGCCCCCCGACGGCGCCAACGTCTTGCGGCCGACATCGGTGAAGACGAGGTCGTAGCGGTGGCGCCCGTCGAACACCCGGTCGGTCAAGGCGCAGCTGCCCTTGGCGGCGAGTTGGCGTTCGAGGCGGAAATAGGCGGTCAAATTGTCGACCGTACCGCGCGCCGCCTGCGGCGTGATCGGATCGGGCGGCGCCGGCGTCGAGGCGGCGACCACCGCGCCGTCCGGGCGATAATCGACCCGGCTGTGGCGCTCGACGCCGTTGCGGCTGGCATCGTTGCGGAACCATTCGGGCTGCGCCGCCCCTTCGACCAGCCGGCCCTGCACCTGCGCCCGCGTCGTCAGATCGACGAACATGCGGGCCATCCCCTGGGTGCGGTACTCGACCGAGATGGCGTATTGCGCGCCGTTCTCGTCGGTGCGGCTCCGCAGACTGAGGACGCGGATGCCGGCGAACCCGAACACCTCGAAACGGGTGGCGATCTGGTCGGCCGCCGCCGGCGCCGCGCCGGAGAGCGCACCGAACGGCATGAGGACGAGGCCGGCAATCGCCGATCGAAGTCGCGGGGCGCAATTCATCGGGCAATCGTGGCAAACCCGGCGGCGGGCGTCCAGCCTGGCCTCCTTGGCCCCTCGCCTTGACAGCCCGAAGGGCCCTCTCCTAAATGCCGCCAACCCCCGGAAGAGGAGGCCGGGCGGGCGCGTAGCTCAGTGGGAGAGCACTGTGTTCACACCGCAGGGGTCGCTGGTTCAATCCCAGCCGCGCCCACCATATTTCGGGGCATCTAGCGCTCCACCGAGGCCGCGATGCCCGATAGCCTGCAACTGACCGATCGCCACCGCGACCCTACGCCTGGGCGTTGGAGCAGGCGGCAAGGCTGCGGAGCGGCGCGGCCGGGCTGAAGGCGACGACGACGCCGCGGTGGGCGATCTCCTCTAGGAATGGGCCGATGACATGCTAGCCACGGTGCGCAGCCAACTCGTCAATCTGATGGCGCATGCGGCGAAGGCCGCACGCTCGCGCAATCCCAACGTCGTCGGCCATTGGCGCAGCGGATGCATCGAATTCCACGGCGGCTTGTCGATGCCTACCGCCCGCCGAGGCACGACAGGATCGACATGACAGGCCTGTGGCAACGCGCCTGCCGCAAGGTTTGGCAAAGCGCGGCATCGGCGCTGCTATGATCCCGGGCGAGAGGATGGGTGATCGGGGGTGCGCATGGAGGCCAGGGCGGACGCGAGGCCGGTCGCGGAGGACCCGGTCGGCAATGCGCTGAAATGGGCGCTGCTGGCGACCGCGATCGTCTGCTTCGGTCTCCTCGGCTGGGCGACGGACGTCACCTACCGCACCGCGCCCCCGCAGCCCGCGCGCTTCCTCGCGCCCGACGGCTCCGTCGTGATGACCGCGCAAGACATCGTCGACGGCAAGGCCGCGTTCCAGCGCGCCGATCTGATGGATTACGGCAGCATCTACGGCATGGGGTCGTATTTCGGCGAGGATTACACGGCCGAATATCTGCGCCGCCTCGGCGAGTTCACGCGGGACAACATTGCGCGGCAGCGCTTCGGCAAGCCGGCCGCCGCGCTCGGCGCCGAGGACCGCGCCGCGGCGCAGGCCGAGATGCAGGCGCAGCTCAAGGGCATCGACCTGAGGGCCGCAGAGGTCCGGCTGACGCCGGCCGCCGCCGCCGCGCTCGCCACGCTCAAAGAGGAGATCGCCGGCCAATTGGGCCGCCACGATTTCATCAAGGGCTGGACCCAGGCCTACAGCCTCGACCATGCCGACGCGCTGAAGACCGCCGATTTCATCCTCTATTCGGCAATGACGACGGTGGCGCGCCGCCCCGGCAGCGATGTCTCATGGACGCAGAACTGGCCCTACGAGCCGCTCGTCGGCAATGCGCCGACGGCCAGCACGTTCCTGTGGACCTGGATCAGCTTCTGCTTCACGTTTTTCTGCTTCGGCGTCGTGCTGTTCGTCTATCACCGCTACATCCGCGGCACCGAGGGCGGCGCGCTCGACCCGACCTTAGCCGCGTTCTCCGGGTTGACCGCGAGCCAACGCAAGGTCGGCAAGTATTTTCTGGTGGTGGCGGCGGTGCTGCTATTGCAGATCGCGGCCGGCGCCATTCTCGGCCATTACTATTCCGACCGGGTCAGCTTCTACGGCATCCACTTCGACGACGTGCTGCCGTTCAATTTCTGGCGCAGCATCCATGTCCAGACGCCGATCGTGTGGATCGGGCTGTCGTGGATCGGCGCCGGGCTGTTCCTCGCCCCGGCGATCAGCGGCGGCGAGGCGCGCGGGCAGGGACCGCTCGTCGATCTGTTGTTTTGGGCGACCGTCATCATCGTCGTCGGCGCCTTGGTCGGCGATTATCTCGGCATCATGGGGTATATCGGCGAGAACTGGTTCTGGTTCGGCAACCAGGGCCTGTCCTACCTCGAGCTCGGCCGCTTCTGGCAGATCGGCTTCTTCATCGGGCTGGTGTTCTGGAGCGCGCTCGTCATGCGCGGCCTGTGGCCGAGCTGGGCCACGTTCAAGCGCGCGACGCGGCAGTTCTGGACCGGCCGCATCCGCCTCGAACACCTGATCTGGGCTTCCACCACTAACATTGCGCTGCTCTACGTCTTCGGCATGATCCCGCTCCTCGGGGTCGGCCATTCCTTCACGATCACCGATTTCTGGCGTTGGTGGGTCGTACATTTGTGGGTCGAGCAGTCGTTCGAGTTCTTCGCTGCGGCGATCAGCGCCTATCTGCTGATGGCGCTCGGGCTGGTGTCGCGCCAGCTTGCCGAGCGCTCGGTTTATCTCGAACTGATCCTGATCTTCCTCGGCGGCGTGCTCGGCACCGGGCACCACATCTACTGGGTCGGCGGCCCCGGCATGTGGGTGCCGCTCGGCAGCATGTTCTCGTTCATCGAGGTATTGCCGCTCGTCCTCCTGATCCTCGACGCGATGGCGAATCACGACCTGATCGCGCGCCAGCAGAAGTTCAATTACGGTCTCGCCTACACCTACATACTCGGCTCGGCGTTCTGGAATTTTGTCGGCGCCGGCGTGTTCGGCGGCGGCACCTTGAATGCGCCGCTGGTCAATTATTACGAGCACGGCACGTTCTTAACCCTGAACCATGCCCACACATCGCTGTTCGGCGCCTTCGGCCTGTTGGCGATCGGTCTGATTTATTTCTGCCTGCGCTACGCCGCCGGCGCGCGCGCCGCGTTCAGCGAAAAGCTCGGGCTGTGGGCGTTCTGGCTCTACAATGCCGGTCTCGTGCTATGGATCGCGCTGAATTTCTTCCCGGTCGGCTGGCCGCAGCTCGAAGCCGTCTACACGCACGGCTTCGCCTACGCCCGCAGCCTCGAATTCTACGATACGACCGTGCTGTGGCAGTGGCTGCGCTTTGTCGGCGACGTGCCGTTCGCGATCGCCGCACTATTGATGGCGCTCGACTTCATCCTGAAGCTCGGCCCGATGTTCCCGCGCCTGACCGAGCGATATTTCGGCCGCGAGCAGCCGCGCCCGGCCGAATGAGGCCGCGGCTCGACAAGGCACGCGGCAAGCGCTTTTATACAAGGCACATTCGGCCGATCAAGCGAGGAGAGAACATGTCTTGGCTGGGGGTATTCGTGTTTCGGCTGCTGGTAGGCGCATTATTCATCACCCAATATTTTGTCGGCTTGGACGGACATGGGAAGGGCGCCGGGCAGATCATGCTGCTGGCGTTCGGCTTCGCCTTCGTCGGCTATGCGCTCTACGGAGTTTCGCGGATCGCCGGGGCCAAGCGGTAGCGCGAGAGCTGCGTTCGTTCGAATGGTATCGCAAGCTCGTCACCCCCGCGAAAGGCGGGGGTCAGGGAAGACTGCTCGCCGCTCGCCCCTGGAATCCCGCTTACGCGGGAATGACAACCCTATTTGACTGACGATGCGCTGAAGCGCGCGGCCGCGACGGGTGCCCCGGACATCAGCGCGGCGTTCAGTGGTGGAAGCTGGAGAAGGTGTCGATGACCTTGAGGAACGCCGGCCCGCCGATGATCAGAAACAGGCTGGGCAGGATGAACACGATCATCGGCACGGTCAGCAGCACCGGCATTCGGTTGGCCTGCTCCTCGATCCGCAGCAGAGCGTCGTTGCGCAACTCCGCAGCGGCAACCCGCAGCGCCTGAGCCAGCGGGGTACCGTACTTCAACGTTTGCGACAGCGTCGTGACGATCGAATTGACGCTCGGCATGTCGACCCGGTCGGCGAGCCGGCGCAGCGCGTCGTCGCGGTTGGGCAGGATTTTCAGATCGGCGCTGGTGATCGCAAGCTCTTCCGACACGGCGGGCTGCGAGGCCTGCAGCTCGCCGACGATCCGGTTCATCGCGTCCTCCAGCGACAGCCCGGCCTCGACGGCGATGACCAGAAGCTCGATCGCATCCGGCAGACCGCGCGAAATCGAGCGTCGGCGGTTCTTCGCGGCGCGCTCGGCGGCGTTGTGCGGGAACCACCAGCCGACCAGCAGGCCGAGAAATGCCGCGCCAACCAATGTCGGCATCGCGCGAATGTTGAGATAATAGTAGGCCGCCAGAACGAAGGCCACGGCCAGGATGATGGCCAAAACTGACCGCAGGACGATAAACAACGGTTTGGCGTACTGCACCGGAACCTTGAACCGGTCGAGCCACCGGGCAAACTCCAACTCGTCGCCGTGCAATCCGGAGGTGGACAGGAGGCTCAACCCCTCGAGCGCCGCATCGCGTTCGCTGGGCCGTACAGTCGGCGCCGGGGCGGTGACCGCACCGATCGCCAACAGATCGACCCGGCCGCGCAACTGTTCGCGCGCGGTCGAGATGTTGTATGCGACCAGGCACGCGCCGGCGATCGCCAGGGTCAACGCCGCGGCGAGGATTAAGACCGAAGTCGAAAGATCCAGCATGATATCGTTCCCGCTGCTCAGGTCGCCAATGCGTTGCGGATCATCGTGCGCATCGTCATGAAGGCGAGAAACAACAGAAACATCGCCAATCCCAGGATGATGTTGCCGCGAAAATCGGAGAACAACGGCTTCAGGTAGGTTGGCGCGACCAACAGCAGGGCGCCCAACACGAAAAACGGGATCGATCCGAGAATCAGCGCCGACATCCTGACCTCGGCGCTGGCGGCGTGGGCCTTCAGGATGACCGCGCGCCGCCGCCGGATGATCGTGCTCAACGTTTCCAGCGTCGCGGCGAGGTTGCCGCCGGTCATCTGCTGCAATGCCACCGCGACCGCGAAAAACCGGAAATCGACGTTGCCGATCGAGCCGGCGACGCGCGTCAGCGCTTCGTCGAACGGCACGCCGATCGAGGCCTGATCGGCAACCCGGGAGAAGGTCGTGCTGAGCGGTGGATTGCCCTCCTGCCCGACCGTGCGGACCGCGGCGCCGACCGGCATGCCGGCGCGCACGATGCGCACCACCATGTCGATCGCATCGGGCAGCAATTCGCTGAATTGCCTGTCGGCGCGGGTCTGCTCGCGCATCACGACGATGCGCGGCACCAGGAAAAACGCGACGACGCCGCACAACAGCCCGACCGAACCGGAAAAATGCGCCCCGAGCGTGGCGACCAGCCAGGCGATGACGGCCGCCATCACCGCCACGATCAGCAGAAACAGCGGGCGCCGGGTGACGCCCCAGTTGCGCCGCATGCGGATCATGAACAAGGCTTGCAGCGAACCGAGCGCCCGCTCCTGCCAGTCGGGAACCGTTGTGCGCTCGACCGCCGGCTTCTCCAGCGTCGCGCCCCTCGCCAGGTCGATGCGGCCCGCGAGCGTACGTTCGTTCGAGCCGCCGACCAGCGCGACGCCGACGATGGCGACACCGCCGATCAGCAGCAGCAGAGTAGCGAGCGTGGCGATCGATATCATGCTACAGCCCTCCCCCGCTGTCGCCGATCGATGTCATGAATTCATCCGCCAAACCGTAATATTCGAGGCGCTTCATGAATTTCGGTGCGATGCCGGAGCTTTTGAAACTGCCGCGCAGGGTGCCGTCGCTGTTCTCGCCTTCGTACTCGAACATGAAGAGGTTGTTGAGCGCGATGACCTCGTCGTCCATGCCGACGACTTCGCTCAATTCAGTGACGCGGCGCGTGCCGTCGCGCATGCGCTCGACCTGCACGATCACGTCGAGCGCGCTGACGATCTGGCCGCGGATGGCGCGGCTCGGCAGACTCGTATTGGCCATCATCACCATGTTTTCGACCCGCGCCAACGCGTCGCGTGCGGTGTTGGCGTGGATCGTCGACATCGAGCCGTTATGCCCGGTGTTCATCGCCTGCATCATGTCAAAGGCTTCGGGGCCGCGGACCTCGCCGATGATGATGCGGTCGGGACGCATGCGCAGCGCGTTGCGCACCAGATCGCGCTGGGTGACCTCGCCGCGGCCCTCGACATTAGGCGGCCGCGTCTCCAGCGGCACGACATGCGGCTGCTGCATTTGCAGTTCGGCGGTGTCCTCGATCGTCACCACCCGCTCGCCGGGATCGATCAGCCCGGACATCGCGTTGAGCAGCGTCGTCTTGCCCGAGCCGGTGCCGCCCGAGATCAGGATGTTGAGCCGGCAATGCGCGGCGATCTCCATCGCCCGCGCCAGCGGCGCCGACAGGCTCTTGAGCCCGATCATCCGCCTGAAGTCGAGGAAGTTGCGGGTGAATTTGCGGATCGAGATGCTCGGGCCGCGCAAGCACAATGGCGGGATCACGACATTGACGCGGCTGCCGTCGGCGAGCCGCGCGTCGAGCATCGGGCTCGATTCGTCGACCCGCCGGCCGACCGACGAGGCGATGCGCTGGGCGACGTAGAGCACGTGCAGATCGTTGCGGAACTGCAAATCGGTCAGTTCGAGGCGGCCGCGCCGCTCGACGTAGATCTGGTTGGGTCCGTTGACCAGAATGTCCGACACCGTGTCGTCGTGCAGCAGGTTTTCCAGCGGCCCGAGACCGATCATGTCGTCGACCATGGCCGCGGCGAAGGCCTGCTGCTCGTGCTGGTTCATCAGCAGGCGGCGTTCGGTGGCGACTTCCGCAACCAGCCGCTCGACGCGTTCGGTCAGCTCCGGCCGCGCCAGCCGGATCGCCATCGCCGGCTCGATCTGCGCCAGGATCTGGTCGTAGACGATGTCGGTCGGCTTGACCTGGTTGCGTACCGCGGCGCTGATCGCCGAGCGGCCGTGCGGTGCGGCGCCGTTGACCGCCGCGACGCTGTCCTCGCGCTCGCGTGGTGTCGATCGCAGCGGCATCAGCCGAAAATCCTCTTCCAGAGCGGCCGTTCCGCCTCGGCGGCGGTGCCCGACAGACGCACGGTCAAGGCCGCCATGCCCTCGCGGATGGCGCTGCGCTCCTGCACCGATTTGGTGCCGAGCACGGCGGAGCCGAGGATCTTGCGGTCCCAGCGGATCGAGACGTCGGGGTGCGGGATCACCCGCAGCATCTCCTCCTCGGGCAAGGAGCCCTCGGTGCCCTTTTTGTTGAGCACGTGCAGCACCGTGCGTTCCGGCGTGTTGGGGCCGAGAAACTCGCGCCAGCGGCCGACATCGCGGATCGCCGCAAGGCTGCCGTCGCTGACCAGCAGCAGCGTCGCCGGCATGTGCAGCAGGCCCGCCAGCGACAGCGCCGTCTCGGCCGGCAGGTCCATCAGCACGTAGCGATAGTGCGACAGCAGCTTCTGCAGCAGCAGCAGCACGGTATCCTCGTTGGGGGTCAGCTGGTCTTCCAGCGGCTCCAGCCCGGCCAACAGGCCGAGCCGCCCGCCGACCGTCACGACGCCGCGCTCGAGGAACAGCTCATCGATGCGCTGGGGATCGTCGAGCGCCTCCCGCAACGCGTGGCTCGGCGTCGCGTGCAGCTGCAGCGCGGCGTCGCCGCCATGCAGGTCGAGATCGAGCAGCAACACCCCGCTCTGGCGAATCTCGGCGATATACCAGGCCAGATTGGTCGCCACCGTCGTCGTGCCGACGCCGCCGCGCACGCCGAGCACGATGACCAGCTTGCCGCTGCGCGTCTGCTGCTGCGCGCGCGTGCCGGTGCTGATTTCCGACAGTGTGCGGCTCAAGACGTTGCCGATCAGCGGCTTGTAGAAATACTCGGCGACCCCGACCGATTTGAGGTCGCGGTAGAGCACGATGTCGTTGCGCTCGCCGACGACGATGACCTCGGTGCCGGGATCGCACACCTCGGCGAGGCGGCCGATGCGCGGCAACGGCTCGCCGACCCCGCTGATGTCGAGGATCAGAAAGCGCGGCGAGCCGCGCCGGCTCAACTCGTCGATCGCGGCGTCGATGCTGCCGCGCGCGACCTGCGCGTCGGCGAAGCCGAGATCGGAGAACGAGCGCTTGACGACGCCTTCCGAATCGGCGTCGAGCATAAAGGCCATGGCAGTCGGCAGCGGCTGGCCGGCAGACGCGGCGCTTTGCGGCATGTGCGAGGCTCCCTGAAACTAGGCGCGATAAGCTTGCGTGGACGCGATGGGCCGGATCCGGCGGTTAGGCGCGGTGCGCGGCCGGCGCCGGCACCGGCGCGATGCGGCTGGCCTTCGGCGCCGGCTGCGAGTCGCCGGGCTGATTGCCGGAAGGCGGCTCGGCCGCCTTGGCCGGGGAACTCGCGCCCTTGCCGCAATTGACGTGCATGCCGGTGCTCTCCGAGAAGCAGCGCTGCTCGCTCTTGGTGCCGCGGAAGATATCGACCGCGACCGGCCCGCTGTTCGGCCCGCCCGCCGTCTGCGTGCCGCCGCCGTTGTCGCCGGCCGCGCCCAGCGCCGGCGAGACTTCGGCGGCCCACGCGGGCGGCGGGACGACGCCGGAATCGCCCTTGTCGACGAGGCCGCGCAGCGTCAGCTGCATCGACCCGAGCCGCTGCGCCACCATCAGCATTTCGGCCTGCTTCGGCGTGACTTCGAGCGTCACGATATGCGGCACCGGCTTTTTGGTCGCCAATTGCAGGTGCTGCGGGTTGTCGGGCGGCGGCTGCAGGTGGGTCTGGTCGGCGGCGATGACGCGGACGTTGCTGAGGATCGTCTCGCCGACCGAGCGGTAGGCCGCGCCGGTCGCCTCGCTCAGTGTCTGCGTCAAGAGGATATCGACGTGGTCGCCGGGCTGGATCAGCCCCGCCCCCAGTTGCGGCTCGCCGAAGCTGAGCGAAAGGGCGCGCAGCCCGGGTGCCAGGACGGCGCGCAGAAAGCGCGCGTCGGTCGGCCGGATGATCCCGTCGATCGTGATCGCCTCGCCGGCCTTGAACTCGTGCTCGGTGGCCGAGCCGAGCAAATTGT
>DATEKP010000043.1:0-7858 GCA_035277405.1 Allostellaceae bacterium
CCTAAGCGGTGCGCGACGATTTCATCGCCGATCCGGCGCAGGCCAAGGTCGATGTCGCGGCCTTCCTGTCGGATGCCTGGGCCGATAAGGCGCGGGCGCAGATCCGGCTCGACCGCGCCTTGCCAGGCCCGGAATGGCACGGCGGCACCGAGCACACCGACACGGTCTATCTCTGCGCCGTCGATCGCGACGGCAACGCGGTGTCGTTCATCAACTCGCTGTTCTCGTCCTTCGGCACCGGCATCATGGCGCCGGAAAGCGGCGTGCTCTTGCACAACCGTGGCACCAGTTTTCGCATCATTCCCGGCCACCCAAACGCGATCGCGCCGAGAAAGCGGCCGTTCCACACGATCATCCCGGGTATGCTGGTCAAGGATGGCCGCGCGGTCATGCCGTTCGGCGTCATGGGCGGCCAGTACCAGCCGGTGGGGCACGCGCATCTGTTGCACCGCGTGCTCGATCGCGGCCTCGACCCGCAGCAGGCGGCCGAGGCGCCGCGGATCTTCCCCTTCCGCAACAAATTGCGCCTCGAGCAGGGCGTGCCGGAGGCGGCCGCCGCCGACCTGGCGGGACGGGGCCATGATGTCGAGCGCGCACGGGTGCCGCTCGGCGGCTGCCAGGCGATCTGGATTGACCACGAGCGCGGCGCGCTGATCGGCGGCTCCGAGCCGCGCAAGGACGGTTTGGCGCTTGGGTATTGAGACTGGGGGATATTAATTAAGGCGATTAATAGGCGGTGGTCCCTAGTATCCTGAACCGGAAGTTCGCAAACAAATATCGCCCGCCATTGCGAGCGAATCGAAGCAATCCCATGCCGCTCGCCTCTTGCCGACGGGATTGCTTCGTCGCCTTCGGGTCCTCGCAATCACGAGCACTTTGATGGTAAGAATTTCCGGTTCGGCACACTAGACTCTAGGAGGCCAGAACATGTCCAGTCTGAGCTACGCCGACGAGAAAGTCCCGAACGCGAGTCGCCGCGGGCGAATTCCAGCCCTGTCCGCAGTACCATGGTGGGACGAAAATGGTTCTGTCTAAGAGCAGCGGCCGATATTATTTCAAATGCCTGAAGAAGCCTGACTCTCATTATGTCTTAGGAGCTGAGTAACTCCATCGGATTCTTTTTTGCTTCGCTCTCGCAATGACAGCCCTTTTGCACTATCTCACTGCCTCAGTGCCTCTGTGGTGAAGGAATTATGCAGCGGGCGATTGCGGTGCATACCAGGGGGCGCTGGCCGGACGAGGCGGCGGTCGATAGCGTGACTCTCGCCTTTCTCGACCGCCACCGGCGGCGCATCCGACTCGTCGCCGATTCGGGCGCGCCGTTTCTGCTCGACCTGGCGCGGGCGCAGCATCTCGCCGAGGGCGACGGGCTGGAACTCGACGACGGCCGCTATATCCGGGTGCGCGCCGCACCCGAACCGGTCATCGAGATCGAGGCCGACAGCCCGGCCGATCTGTTGCGCATCGCCTGGCATCTCGGCAACCGTCACCTGCCGCTGCAGGTCGCCGACGGGCGGCTGCGGCTGCGCGCCGATCATCTCGTCGCCGACATGGTCGAAAAGCTGGGCGGCCACGTGCAATGGCGCGAGGCACCGTTCGATCCGGAGATCGGCGCCTATGCCGGCACCGTTACGCGAGACGGGCTTTAGCCGCGCCCCGGCGCTACAATCCCCGCCATGTTGGTGCTGCACGCGCGCAGTGGCGAGACCCGCGAACCGCCGGCCGATCTGCAGGCCGCGCCGCTGCCGCGGGACGTCGTGTGGATCGACCTGCAGAAGCCGGACTCGGACGAGATCGCCTTTGTCGAACGCGCCACCGGGCTGCGTCTGCCGGATTTCGAGGCGCTGAGCGAGATCGAGAGCTCGAGCCGGCTGCGCCAGCAGGACGACGTGCTGTACCTGAGCGCGCCCTTGGTGCATCGCGCGATTGCCGAGCAGCCGGCGGCGACGCCGGTCGGCTTTGTGCTGACCCCGGTGCTGCTGGTCACCGTGCGCTTCGAGCCGCTGACCGCCTTCAGCACGTTCGCGCCGACCGCTCAGGGGACGGCGCCCGAAGTGTTCATCGGCCTGGTCGAGGCGATCGTCGATCGCGTCGCCGACGTGCTCGAACACATCGCCGCCGAACTCGACAACCTGTCGCACCGGCTGTTCCGCGCCGGCCGCATCGATCCCACCCAGCGCGGCAATCGTCGGCGCCCGGCGCGCGAGACGGCCGATCTGCGCGTGATTCTGCGCCGCGTCGGGGCGAGCGGCGACCTCGCCTCGAAAATCCGCGACAGCCTCCTGGGTCTCGGCCGCATCGTGCCCTATGTCGCGACGCTCGAAGCCGACCGGCTGCCCGAGCTGGTCCGGCATCGGCTCGAAACGATGCGTCACGACATCGCATCGCTGAGCGACTACGACGCGCACATCCTGAACAAGGTCCAGCTGCTGCTCGACGCGACGCTCGGCCTCATAAACATCGAGCAGAACGACATCATCAAGGTGTTGACGGTCGTCTCGGTGGTCGGCGTGCCGCCGACCTTGATCGCCAGCATGTACGGCATGAATTTCCAGTACATGCCCGAATTGCACTGGAGCTGGGGCTATCCCTACGGGCTGGTGCTGATTGCGATCAGCGCGGTCGCGCCGCTCCTATGGTTCAAGTGGCGCGGCTGGTTTTGAGATCGCCCGCGATGCGCTTCGTTTTGGATCGGCTGCTGTGCCGAGCATCGCTCGGTTTGCTGTCGGCATTGTTCGGGCTGGCGCTGGCGGCCTGCGCCGCGGGGCCGCCGGTCCGTCCGGCGGACGACGCGCATATTCCGCCCTTCGCGCGGGTGCCATACCAGCCCTTCTCGCGCGCCGCCGCAGTGACGATCGCGTTGCGCGAATGGCGCGCGTTCGGGTCGGCGGTCCTGCCGCCCAATGCGACGCTGTCCTACGACGCCGAGCGTTCGGAAGGGCTGTGGCAGCGGGTCGGCGAATACTGGTGGCTGGGGCTGCCGCTCGGCGCGCCCGACCAGGGCTATACCGGCATGCACGATCAGACCGGCCATGTCTTCCCGGCCAGCCTCGACGGCGATTACGCGTGGTCGGCCGCCTTTATCGATTACGTCATGCGGATGGCCGGGGCGGGCCATCGCTTTCCCTATTCGCCGGCTCATGCCGATTACATCGACGCCGCCAGGGAGCACGCGAGCGGTCGGCGGCGGGAGCTGGCGATCACCGCCGAGCGGCCGGAGAGCTACGCGCCGCAGCCGGGCGATCTCGTCTGCATGTGGCGCGGCAGCCGCCCCGTTCGTTTCGACGACTTGCCGGCCGCCCATTTCCCCGGACATTGCGACATCGTCGTCGCAACCCATCCCGGCGCGATCGACGGGATCGGCGGCAATGTCGAAAACACGGTTGCGCTGTGGCATATCCCGGTCACCGCCGACGGCCGCCTCGCCGGCCCGAACGGCGCGGCGTTGGACCCGGACCACCCGTGGTTCGTCGTGATCCGCGTCGATTACGACCTCAACCTGCCGCCCCCGCCGGCCGCGCCGGTGAGCTGAGCGCCGCCTCGATCTCGCGGCCTCGCCCGGATCCGATCATCGTCTCGCGAAACCCCGGCTCGCGCTCGAGCAGCCGGCGGTAGACGGCGCCGACGGCCGCGACGATTTCTCCGTCGCGGCCCAGCAGATCGTCGCCGAATTCGAGCATGCGCAGATTGGGCCAGACGCGCGCGCGCAGCCGCGCCACCGCGTCGAACACCGCGCTTGCCGGCCGATCTGGCAAGGCCTGCGCCAGGACCAGCGCTGCCGCGGCGGTCGAGCGCGATACGCCGGCATGGCAATGCACGAGAAGGTGGCCGGCATCCGCCGTCGCCAGCTCGCTGCCGAAAGCGAGCAGCCGCTCGACGTCTCCGCGGCTCGGCGCGAGCCGGTCTGGCGTCGGCTCGATCACGTCGTGAAAGCGCAACGACAGCCGGCGGTGCGGCGCGAATTCGGCGAAGGCCGGCGGATCGGGCCAGGCGGGGTCGAGGATCGACAGCACGTGTGTCACCCCGGCCGTGCAATGTTCGGCAAGTTCAGGGATGCCGCAGATCGTGACGCGAAATGGAACGGTATCGGCTGTCATTTGGCGGATCCGTGTGCGGCGCGCATCGCCGATATTTCTACACGGTCTGCCAGCACTCGGCAAAACAGGTTGAGATCAAAACCGAATGCGCATCGCGGGTGTTGATGACAGAAAGAGACACGGGTTGCCTGGCGATTATGCCGCCGCCCGGCCTGGGGTTTACCCGATGGAGAACGATTCGCCGCGAAGCAAAAGCCGCAAGAGCCGGTGGAACGACCGGTTCAATACCGCCACCCGTGACTTGAACGCGGTGCTGGTTGTCGTGGCGATAGGCCTCGCCGTACTCGATTTTACTTTCTTCATTGCATTGACTGCGCGCGACGCCATGCCTTCGGCGCCGCCCGCCCGCCCGGTGGCGGCTGTGGCGGCCACCACGACGGCGCCGACGGCAACGCATATGTCGGTGGCGGCGATGCTGCCGGCCAGGCCCAGCGCCGCCGCTACCGGCTGGTAGCGGCTATTCGTCAGCGTCGAGGAGCGCCGCCCGCTTGTGCCCGACCGCGGTACCGAGCGAGGAAGAGATGTGATGAACCAGCTGCTCGCGCTGGCGCCTGGCCAGCGCGATCTCTTTTTTCAGCCCCTCGACGAGACCGGTGTTCTGGGACCGCTGCGCCGCCGTATAGCGATGCCGCAACGTACTGATGCGCTCGCACAGCGCTTCCAACTCCCGCCATTCCGAAGCAAGCATGACGGCCTCTAGCAGAAACCGCGGCACTCCCGGCCGCGTGGGGTTGCGTTAACGTGCTTCGCTCTCGTGACCGATCGCCCGGAGGAGCTCCTCCGGCCTGATCGGCGTCGCGTTGATCTCGATCCCGAACGGCGCCAGCGCATCGCACACCGCGTTGGCGATCGCCGCCGGCGGCGCCACCGCGCCGCCCTCGCCGACCCCCTTGACCCCGAGCGGATTGAGCGGCGAGGGCGAGTGCTGATGGATGACGCGCAACGCCGGAATCTCGCCGGCACTCGGCAGCGCGTAATCCATCAGCGACCCGGTCAGCAGTTGCCCCCGCGCATCGTAGGCGATCGCCTCGCTCAAAATTCCGCCAAGACCCTGAGCCGTGCCGCCCATGACCTGACCTTCCACTAACATAGGATTTACCACAACGCCGCAATCGTGAGCGATCACATATTGTTCAATTTTTAGGCGACCTGTTTCGATATCGGCTTCGACGATTGCGGCGTGGACGGCATAGCTCCAGGTGACGGTCGGCGGTTCCCAGTAATGGCTGGCTTCGAGGCCGGCCGCGACGCCCGGCGGGCGGCCGTGATCCCAGCCCGGCCGCGCCGCCTGCGCGATCTTGGCGAGGCCCAGCGTCGCGCCGGGCACGCCGACGACGCCGACCCCGCCATCGCGCAACTCAAGGTCGGCCGGGGCGCATTCGAGCTGATGCGCCGCGATCGCGAACACCTTCTCCCGCAACTCTTCGCTGGCGTAATGCGCCGCCGCCGAGACGGTCACGGTGCTGCGGCTGGCGATCGTGCCGAAGCCGGTGTCGATGGCCGCCGTATCGCCGAGCGAGACGACGACGTCCTCCGGCTTGACCTTCCACAGATCGGCGACGATCTGCGCGAAGATCGTCTCCATGCCCTGGCCCTGCGCGGCGGCGCCGGCGGCGAGATGCAGCCGGCCCGACGGGTCGATGCGCAGGACGGCGCTTTCGAACGGCCCGACCCCGGTGCCCTCGACATAGCAGCCGATGCCGAGGCCGAGATGGCGCCCTGCGGCGCGCGCCCGCTGCTGGCGCTCGCGGAACGGAGCAAGGCCACCCAGCGCGGCCAATGCCTTGTCGAGGCCGGCGGCGTAATCGCCGCTGTCGTAGACGATCGGCTCGCCGTCGCGATAGAGGAGACCGGCGCGGTACGGCATGTCGGCGGCCGGGATCATGTTGCGCCGGCGCACCTCGGCGGGTTCGAGCGACAGGGTGCGCGCGACGAGATCGATCGCGCGCTCCATCGCGAAGGCCGCTTCCGGCCGGCCGGCGCCGCGATAGGGCGCGTTCGGCGTCTTGTTGGTGGCGGCGATCTTCGCCGCGGCGGCGTAATTCTCGATCCGATACGGCCCCGGCAGATGCACCGCCGTGTTGTAGGCGATGCCGGCGCCGATCGGGTTCCAGGCGCCGCAATCGACCAGGAAATCGTCGCGCATGGCCAGTATACGGCCGTCGTCGTCGAAGCCGATCTCGACCTCGTGCCACTGGTCGCGCGAATGGATCGAACACAACAGGTGCTCGCGCCGTTCCTCGAGCCAGCGCACCGGCCGGCCGAGGCGGCGCGCCAGGAACGGGATCAGCAAATCCTCGGGATAGACGTGGCCCTTGACGCCAAAACCGCCACCGACATCGGGCGCGACGACGCGCACCCGCGCCTCCGGCAGGCCGAGGATCGCGGCCGCCTCGCGCCGCACCCAATGGACGACTTGGGTCGAGGACCAGATCGTCACGGCGTCGCCGCGCCGCTCGGGGGCGGCAATGACGCCGCGGCACTCGATCGGCATGCCGGTATAGCGGTGGTGATGGAAGCGGCGGCGCAGCCGGTGCGGCGCGACGGCGAGCGCCCGCTCGACATCGCCTTTGGCGATTGCGAATTCGCCGATCAGGTTGGTCTCGAAGCGCTCGTGGATGATAGGCGCGCCGGCGGCGAGGGCCGCCGCGGGATCGACGACGGCCGGCAATTCGTCGAGCGCGAGTTCGACGAGTTCGGCCGCGTCCTCGGCCTGGTCACGGGTCTCGGCGACGATGACGGCGATCGCCTCGCCGACATGCCGCACCTTGTCGTGCGCCAGCAGCGGCTGGCGCGGGTTGCGGAAATTGTGCTGCACCGTCACGGTCCATTTGCGCGGCAATGACAATTGCCCTTCCGGCACCGGCGGCAATAACTGCAACAATTCCGGGCCGCCGAGCGCCAGCACAACCCCCGGCGCCGCCGCGGCGCGCGCCAGATCGACGGCGCGTATGTGCGCGTGCGCCAATGGGCTGCGCACGAACACCGCATGCGACATGCGCGGCAGGGCGATGTCGGCGACGAACTCGCCTGCGCCCGTCAACAGGCGCCGGTCTTCCCGCCGTGGCAGCGATTGGCCGACAAAAGGCGCCCGGATGTCGCTCATGCCGCCCCCCTCCGCCTGACCGGCGCTATACGCTCCGCACCGGAGCTGGATATTGCGCCACCAGCCTGAATTCACGCCATTCCCATCTCGTCGCCCCGGCGCAGGCCGGGGTCCACTTCTGCCGTGGATACCGGCCTTCGCCGGTATGACAAGAGGGGGATCGAAACGCGCCTTGATCCGGCGACGTAGCGGCCTGAACCAGACCGCGGCCGCACAACCGCGCCCGCCGCCTTATTCCGCTCGCGCGCCGTAGCGGTGGACGTGGTAGGGCTGCCGCGCCAGGCCGGGGCAATGGCTGCCGACGATCGGCTCCAGCGCCTCGTAGAGCCGGCGGTTGTCGGCGTTGGCGGCGGCGAGGCGGTCGCGCGCGGCGGCGGCACGCTCGCGCAGGCGTGCGAGATCGATGCCCGGCAGGCGGCGGTTCTCGACCACCATATGGCCGCCGATCATGACGCTGTGCACCCCGGTGCCGTCCTCGCAATGCACCAGCTGGTTGACCGGGTCGTTGAAGGGCAGCCAGTTCGGATGATCGAGGTCGAGCATCACGAGATCGGCCTTGTAGCCGGGCGCGATGCGGCCGATCCGGCCTTCCATGCCGAGAATGCGGGCGCCGCCCTCAGTCGCCGCCAAGGCCGCCTCGCGCGTCGACAGCCAG
>DATEKP010000044.1:0-3293 GCA_035277405.1 Allostellaceae bacterium
CGGCGCCCGGCTTTCTGCAGGATTTGCGCCGGATCACGCAGGAAAACGGCGTGCCGCTGATCTTCGACGAGGTCGTCACCGGCTTCCGTCTCGCCTATGGCGGCGCGCAGGAATATTACGGCGTCGTCCCCGACCTTTGCACATTGGGGAAAGTGATCGGCGGCGGCTTCCCGCTGGCGGCGATCGCCGGCAAGGCCGAAATCATGGCGCATTTCGACAAGAACAAGGTCGGCGACGAGAACTACCTCGTGCAGATCGGCACGCTGTCGGGCAACCCGGTCGCCGCCGCCGCGGGTCTCGCGACGATGACGATCCTGAAGCGCCCCGGCGCCTATGAGCGCATCCACGGCACCGGCAAGGAGCTGATGGCGGCGCTCGGCGGGTTATTGCGGGAGGCCGACATCCCGGCGCAGATCAGCGGCGAGCCGCCGCTGTTCGACGTCGTGTTCACCGACCAGCCGGTGCGCGACTATCGCGGCACGCTCTCGGGCGATGCCGACTTGCTGCGCCGCTTCAACGCGCTCTTGCGCGAGCGCGGCATCCTGAAGGGCGAGTCGAAATACTACATCTCGCTCGCCCACACCGACGAGGACATCCAGTTCACGATCGCTGCCTGGCAGGACGCAATCCGGACATTGCAGAAATAGCGCCCCTGCTTGTGACCGTAGGATGGGCTGAGCGCAGCAAAGCCCATCATCGCTCTCGCGGCGGACATGCGGTGGGCTTCGCCGCGCTCAGCCCACCCTACGAATACGAGCCGTAGCGTTCGGCTTCAGAAAAACACCAGCGCGCTACGATTCTGAGAGTCAGAAAAACACCAGTGCGCGTGTCTCGATGCTATGCCTCCGCCCCGTTAAATCGCTTACCAGATAGGCAGACAACCCGCCGGTTAAATCACCCGCTTGCCGCGCAATTCGGCGATCGCCGCCGCGTCGTAGCCGAGGCCGCACAGGATTTCGTCGCTGTGCTGGCCCTGGTCCGGGGTCGGGCATAGCTCGTCGGGCTGCGGATAGCGGCTCATATGGATCGGTTGGCCGACCACCTGGTATTCGCCGATCTTCGGGTGGCGCACGGTTTTAGCCATGCCGAGATGCTTGACCTGCTTGTCTTCCCAGGCCTGGTCGATCGTGTTGATCGGGCCGCACGGCACGCCCGCCTTGTTCAGCGCCTCGACCCAGAAGGCGGATGGCTTCGAGCGCACGAGATCGTTCAGATGCGCGATCAGCGCCGCGCGGTTTTTGGCGCGCAGCGGCACGGTCGCGAAATCGGGGTTCTCCGCCAATTCCCGGTCGCCGGCAACCTCGCAGAAGCGCTTCCACAGATTGTCGCCCGAGGCTGCGATGTTAATGTAGCCGTCCGCCGTCTGGAACATGCCGGTGCCGGGCGAGGTTGGATGGAAGTTCCCTTCCTGGCCCGGGATTTCCTGCTTCATCAGCCAGCGCGCCGCCTGGAAATCGAGGAAAAACAGCTGCGCCTCGATCAGCGAGGTATGAACCCATTGCCCCTCGCCCGAGCGTTCGCGCTCCAACAGCGCCAGCACGATGCCGTTGGCCAAGAGGATGCCGGCGCCGGTGTCGTTGATCGCGATGCCGACGCGGACCGGCCCCTGCCCCGGCAATCCGGTGATCGACATCAGCCCGCCCATGCCCTGGGCGATCTGGTCGACGCCGGGGCGGCCCTCGTAGGGGCCGTCCTGGCCGAACCCCGAGATCGAGCCGTAGACGATGCGCGGATTGACCTTCCTGACCGCGGCATAATCGACGCCGAGCCGGTGCTTGACGGTCGAGCGGAAATTCTCGACGACGACATCGGCCTTCTCGGCCAGCTGGAAGAAAATTTTCTTCCCCTCCGGTGTCTTCAGGTCGAGCGACAGAGAGCGCTTGTTGCGGTGCAGGTTCTGAAAGTCGGGGACGTCACGACGGCTGCCGGTGGCGTCGGTATGCTCGCCAGGCGCCTCGATCTTGACGACGTCGGCGCCCCAATCGGCGAGCTGGCGCACCGCCGTCGGCCCGGCGCGATGCGCCGTCAGATCGATGACCCTGAACCCGGAAAGCGGCAGCGACGGCATGGGCGGTCTCCTGGTGTGGCAATCCGGTCATGCTAGCGGATCGACACCCGGCAAATGCATCCAAATTCGTCATTCCGGGGCCGACCACGGGGCGGAACCCGGAATCCAGGAATACGGCGTAGGCGATTATGGATTCCGGGTTCGCCGCTGCGCGCCGCCCCGGAATGACGCCCGCTAGGACGAAGCCAGGAAATCGGCGAAGTATTGTTCGGCGGTGACGCGGCGGCGGGTGATGCCGAGGTCGTGGGCCTGATTGCAGAACACGTCGATTTGGCGGCGATTTTCTTCGAAGCCGTCGCGGTAGAAATCGGCCCCCATTACCGCCTCGGTTTCCTCCAATTCGGCTTCGAGCCACGGCGAGACGTAGGGAAAATTGCTGATGGATTCGGCGAACATCCGGTTCGAGCGGATGAAGGCGTCGGTCAGGCAGTGCGCGATCGATTTGTCGCGCTGCCATACCTCGCGCCGCAGCACGATCAGGTGCTGCGGCGGGAAGCAGCTGGTGCGGCGGAAATAATCCCGCTCGATCGCGCGGAAATCGGGGAAGAGGCGGACGATCGGCCCGTCTTTCGGGTGATAGCGGCTGGGCCGCGGCGGGCTGTAGATCGCGTCGAGATCGCCGGCCAGCAGCATCTCGACCAGATAGCGTCCCTCCGGCACCGCGTGCACGCCGTCGGGCAAGGCGCCCGGGTGGCGCGCCCGCCAGCCGCCCTCGACATCGCCGATCCACCATTCGACCTGCCGCCAAGGTACGCCGATGAAATCGAGAAAATGGCGGTACCAGATCGCGCCGCTGGCCAGCCAATCGTACATGCCGATGCGCTTGCCGACGAGATCGCCCGGCCTCCGGATCGGCCCGTCCTTCAGCACATACAGGTCGCGCGCGGTGAAGTTGCGCAGCGGGAAGACCGGCAGCCCGACAAGGCTGCGGTCGCCGTTGTCGATGCGCCGCAGATGCGCCGCCATCGAGGCTTCGCCGCCCTGCACGGCCGGGTCGTTGAGCGCCCGCGTCAGCATCTCGGCGCGCGCCGGCCACGAGCCGCCGGTGCCGTGCGCCAGCGTCAGATCGATCCCGTCCGGCTTGACGTCGCCGGTCATCAACGGGGCCAGGCGGGCGTAGTCTGCGCAGGTCAGGGTCAGCGCCAGCGGGGGCATATCGAAGCTCCTTGCTGCCGAAGCGGGCCAAGATGCTAGTCTCGCGCCATCAGTCCCGTCGCGAAAGGGT
>DATEKP010000045.1:0-3913 GCA_035277405.1 Allostellaceae bacterium
GGATGCGCGTCAGGCGATAGCGCCGGGCCAGCGACGGCGGCGCCATCGCCAGCATGCGCGCCAGGCCGAGGCGGATTGCGGCCGGCCGCCTGTCGAGGCGGTCGAGGTGGCGCATCGCCCGGTAGCGGGGATAGCCGAGAAAGGCCTCGTCGCCGCCGTCGCCGGTCAATGCGACCGTGACATGGCGGCGGGCCATCTGCGACACGTACCAGGTCGGGATCGCCGACGGATCGGCGAACGGCTCGCCGTAATGCCACACCAGCTGGGGCAGGATCGCGACGGCGTCCGGCTCGACCACGAACTCCTCGTGCTCGGTGCCGAAATGCCGCGCCACAAGACGGGCATAGCGGGTCTCGTCGTACTCCCTGGCCGGAAAGCCGATCGAAAAAGTTTTGATCGGGCCGGCGCCGGCGCGCGCCATCATCGCCACGACCGTGCTCGAGTCGATGCCGCCCGACAGAAAGGCGCCGAGCGGCACGTCGGCGACCATGCGCAGCCGCACCGCTTCCTCGAGTCGCGCGACGAGCTCGGCCTGCAATGCCGCCGCACTGGCCGCGGCGCGGGCCGGATCGGATAACGGCAACTGCCAGTAGCGCACCGGCGCGCCGACGCGGCAGCCGCCGACGCCATCGCATTCGACCACCAGATAATGCGCCGGCGGCAGCCGCTTGACGCCGGCGAATGCGGTCTCCTCGCCGGGCACGTATTGCAGCGTCAGATAGTGGTCGATCGCCCGCAGATCGGCGTTGCGCGGCAACCCCGGCCAAGTGAGCAGCGCCTTAATCTCCGAGGCAAACAGAACGGCGCCGGCGGTCTCGGCGTAATAGAGCGGCTTTTCGCCGGCCCGGTCGCGCGCCAGGACCAGCCGGTGCGAGCGGCGGTCCCACAAGGCGAGCGCGAACATGCCGCGCAATCGCGCGAACAGCCGCTCGCCCCAGGCATGCCAGCCGTTGGCGACGACCTCGCTGTCGGTGCGGCTGTGGAAGACGTAGCCGTGCCCCTCGAGCTCGGCCCGCAACGCGGCAAAATTGTAGATTTCGCCGTTGTAGGTCAGCCAGACGTCGCCGTGCATGCCGGCGATCGGCTGATGGCCGGCCGGCGACAGATCGATGATCGACAGCCGGGCGTGCGCCAGCGCCCCCTGCCCGTCGGTCCACACGCCCTCGTCATCGGGGCCGCGATGGCGCAGCGTGCCGAGCATCGCCCACAGCCGTGCCTCGATCTCGCCGCGCGGCAGCCCCGGCTGCGGCAGCGCGAACCCGGCGATGCCGCACATGTCAGCCGCGCGCTATGGCGCGGGCTGCGCGGCGCGGCCGGCTCCGCCCGCGTTCCCACGCTCGTCGCGCCCTTTGCACAGCCCGCTTGTCGCGTTGGATACGCATTGTGCGTCCTTCGAGACGGCCGCGTCGCGGCCTCCTCAGGATGACGCCCTTTCGTAACGCCATCAAAAACTTACGTTATCGTGAGGAGCGCCTGAAGGGCGCGTCTCGAACGACGCAAAACGCATCTGCAGCGGTTTCTTTTCGCCCATCGACTTAAGCAAAGGTCCCACTTGCGCGGGAATGACAAAGCAATACGTGCGGACAATGTTTCACGGCCGGTTCTGCTGCGGCTGCGCCACCGCCTTGACCATGTCGAGAAACTGGCGGCGGGTCTGCGCGTCGGGAATCGCATAATAGGAACGCACCAATTCGATCGTCTCCGGGCGCAACAACAGCTCGCGCAACCCCGAATCGCCGGCCGCCGGCCCACCCTCGCCTGGGTCCAGATCGCTGAAGAAATACGGGATCGCGACCCCCAGTACCTCGGCGATCTGCGAAAGGCGCGAGGCGCTGACCCGGTTGGCGCCGCCCTCGTATTTCTGCACCTGCTGGAAGGTCAGCCCGAGCGCCCGGGCCAATGTCTCCTGGTTCATGCCGATCAGCAGCCGGCGCGTGCGGATGCGGCTGCCGACATGCACATCCACCGGGTTCGGCACGCCGGTGCCGCGGCCATAGGCGGCGCTCCCCTGTCTGCCCGATCTGCTCACCCGCCCCCCGCGCATCGTTCGCGCGGGCATCATCCGCGTTGCCGAAGCCGCGCGCAACCGCTACTCGGCGACGGCGGGCTCCTTGACGAGGGCGGCGAGATCGGCCTCGTCGAGCGTTTCGCGCTCGAGCAGCTGGCGCGCGCCCTCTTCCAGCGTCCCGCGGCGCGCGCGCAGCAGGTTGACGGTGCGGCGGAATGCGTCGTCGACGATCATCTTGACCGTGGAGTCGATCTCGCGCGCCGTTTCCTCGCTGTAGCTGCGCTCGGAAAACGGCGTCTGCGGCGGCTCGCCGCCGAGAAAGCTGCGCGGGCTCTTCTCGTAGATGACCTGGCCGAGTTCGCTCGTCATGCCGTAACGCGTCACCATGCTGCGCGCGATGTCGGTGACCTTGGCGAGGTCGTCGGCGGCGCCGGTCGAAAGCTCGCCGAACACGATGTGCTCGGCGGCGCGGCCCCCCAACAGCACGGCCATCTTGTTGTCGAGCTCCTGGCGGGTCATCAGGTAGCGGTCCTCGGTCGGCCGCTGGATCGTATAGCCGAGCGAGCCGATGCCGCGCGGGATGATCGACACCTTGTGCACCTTGTCGCTGCCGGGCAGCGACAAGGCGGCCAGCGCGTGCCCCATCTCGTGATGCGCGACGACCTCGCGCTCGTGCGGGTTGAGGAGCCGGTTGCGCTTTTCGAGACCGGCGACGATGCGCTCCATCGCGGCGGTGAAATCGGCGAGCGTTACGGAATCGGCGCCGCGCCGCGTCGCCACCAGCGCCGCCTCGTTGACGAGGTTGGCGAGATCGGCGCCGGTGAAGCCCGGGGTCAGCGCCGCGACGGTCTCGAGATCGACGTCGGGAGCCATATGGACCCGGCGAACATGCACTTCGAGGATCTGCACGCGCCCCTGCTTGTCCGGGCGATCGACCAGCACCTGGCGGTCGAAGCGGCCGGCGCGGAGCAAGGCCGGGTCGAGCACCTCCGGCCGGTTGGTGGCGGCCAGCAGGATCATGCCCGCGCGCGTGTCGAAGCCGTCGAGCTCCGACAGCAGCTGGTTCAGCGTCTGCTCCTTCTCATCGTGGCCGCCGCCCCACGGATAGGCGCCGCGCGCGCGGCCCAGCGCGTCCAACTCGTCGATGAAGATGATGCACGGCGCCTTCTGCCGCGCCTGCTCGAACAGGTCGCGCACCCGCGCAGCGCCGACCCCGACGAACATCTCGACAAATTCCGAGCCGTTGATCGAGAAGAACGGCACACTCGCCTCGCCGGCGACGGCGCGCGCCAACAGCGTCTTGCCGGTGCCCGGCGGGCCGACCAGCAAGACCCCCTTCGGCACGCGGCCGCCGAGCCGGCCGTAACGCTCGGGGTTCTTCAGAAACTGGACGATTTCCTGCAATTCGGCCTTGGCTTCGTCCACCCCGGCGACATCGGCGAAGGTCGTCTTCGTGTCGGTCTCGACATAGACCTTGGCCTTGCTGCGGCCGACCGACATCAGCCCGCCCATGCCCTGCTGACCGGCGATGCGGCGGTACATGAACCACCACACGCCGAAAAACAGCGCGATCGGCACGATCCATGACAACAGGTCGCGCAGGAACGTGCTCTCGATCTGGCCGGCGAACTTGACGCCGTACTGGTCGAGTTCCTTGGCCATCTGCGGATCGACGCGGGTGGTGATGAAATCGGTATAGCCGTTCTTGTCGGCGGCCTTGAACTTGCCCTGGATGTAATTGCCGCTGACCCGCACCTCGGCGACCTTGCCGGCCTTCAGGTCGTTCTGGAATTCGCTGTAGGGGAGCCGAGCGATCTGCGTGTACGACGTGAAGACCGCCTGGATCACCATCAGCGCGACGATCGCGGCGAGCCAGTACCAGGCGTGGTATTGCGTCTCTTTCTT
>DATEKP010000046.1:0-2389 GCA_035277405.1 Allostellaceae bacterium
CGAGGCCGGCACGCGCATCTGCGCCTTCGCCGACGATTTGCGGCACCGTACCTGGGACGAGCTGAGCGGCGACACCGCCGATCTGGCGCGGCGCTGGCCGATGGCGTTTCTCGCCGTCGCGACCTGCGCCGGTTTCATCGCCGGCCGGTTTCTCGCGGCCTCCGCGGTGCGCGAGGAAGCCGCGCCCTACGAACCGGCGGCCGATGTGCCGGGCGAGGCGTTCGGCATGACCGGCGGCAGCGAGGGCCTGGCGATCGAGGGCAGCTATCCGGGGACCGCCGCCGAAACCGGCGAGCCTTTCTGATGGCGTTCGATCCGGAGGGACCGGAGGTCTCCGCGCCGCGCCCCAAGCCCGAGCGCTCGGTCGCGGCGCTGTTGTCCGACCTCGCGGGCGAGACGATCCTGCTGCTGCGCCAGGAGATGGCGCTGTTCAAGGCCGAACTGCACGAGAAGTTCAGCCGCGCCGGCTACGGCGCGACGGCGCTGGGCGCCGGCGGGATGATCCTCTACAGCGGCTGGCTGGCGTTGCTCGCCGCCGCCATTCTCGGATTGGCGACGGTGCTGCCGGGCTGGCTGGCGGCGCTGATCATTGGGGTCGTCGTGGTCCTGGTCGGCGCCGTCCTGCTGCTGGTCGGCAAGAACCGGCTCGATACCAAGGCCCTGATGCCGGAGCGTACGCTACGCTCGCTGCGCGAGGACGAGGCCTGGCTCAAGGAGCGTCTGCGATGAGCGATCTTGCGCCCGGCGAGGCCGAGCGCCGGATTCGGGGCACGCGCGCCGAGCTGGCGCTGACGCTCGACGCGCTCCAGCAGAAATTGGCGGCGCAGCGGCTCGTGGAGAAGGGAGTCGATATGTTCAAGGATACCATCGGCGGCACCGACTGGATGAAGAGCGGCCTCGACGCGATCCGCGCCAACCCGATCCCGGTCGCGCTGATCGGCGCCGGCGCGGTGTGGCTGATCGCCGATCGCCTGCTGCAGGACCCGCGGGCCGAGCAGGTGAAGCGGCGGGTTGCCGATCTCGGGCAGCGCGCCGGCGCATTGGCGTCGCAGGCGGGCCGGCCGCTCGGCCTGACCGGCAACGCGATGGTCGACGAAGCCGGCGCGCCGCGGCCCGACGGCTGGACCCATCAGGTGGCCGGAATGGCGCAGGGCGCGATCAATTCGGTGCGCGATTCGGGCGGCGCGATGCTCAACCGGGCCGGCACCTTCGCCAGCGACGGGGCGGGCAAGGTTTCCGACCGGCTGAGCGATGCAGTGCAGCGTCATCCGCTGGCGCTCGGCGCGGTCGGCGCGCTGGCCGGCGCGCTGGCCGCCGCGCTATTGCCGCTCAGCCGGGTCGAGGACGACATGCTCGGCGGCACCCGCGACGAGATCCAGCGCCGCCTGCGCGAGACCGCCTCGCGGGCGATCGGCGCCGCCGCCGATGCCGCCGCCGACACCGTTCGGGACGCGCTCGACCACCCGTCGCACCCGTAGCGCCCGGACCGGATCGTTCGAGCATATTCCAACTGTCATCCCGGCGAAGGCCGGGACCCACCGGGTAAACCGCACGCACGGGTGAACGGTGGGTCCCGGCTTGCGCCGGCTTGCGCCGGGATGACAATTTGCATGAGGATTAGAGAGGGCAGAACTTGGGAATCAGGAGACTGCGCCGCGCGGGCGGATACCGGGCAGGCAGCGGGGGGATGGGCAATGCGATTATCGAGGGTCGGGCGGGCAACGGCGCTCGGCACCGGGGTGGCGGCTCTACTGATCGCCCCGGCGTCGTTCGCGCAAGCGCCGCCATCCTATCCGCCGCCGCCCCCGTACCCGCCGCCGGCGGCCGCCGTGCCAGGGCCGCCGGAGGCCGCCGAGATCGCGACGTGCCTGTGCCTGCATCGCGATGTCGGCGCGTTGAGCGCCGAGCTGGCGGCGCGGCACCAGGCCTATGATGCGGCGCAGGGCGAGGTGGCGCGGTTCGATGCGCAATTGGAGCAGGCGCGCGCCGGGGTCGATGTCAACGACCCCCGATCGGTGGCGCAATTCCGCCAGCTGCTGGAGCGCCGCGACGCCGCCTTCACGCGCCAGCGCGGCGCAGTGTTCGATGCGCTGTCGAGCGCGACCGAGCGCTACAACGCCCGGATCGGCGAATACAACGCGCGCTGCGCCAACCGGCCGCAGAACGCCGAATTGGTCGCGCGCGTCGAGGCGACGCTGATCTGCCCGGCCCCGCCCCGCTGATTCATGCCCCTCTCCCGCAATGCGGGAGAGGGTGGCCGCCGCGCAGCGGCGGTCGGGTGAGGGCCAGCCACCGCCCGGCGGGTCGCCCCCTCACCCCAACCTCTCCCCCGGGTGGGCGCTTTGCACATAAACCCGTCATTCCGGGGCGCCGCGCAGCGGCGAACCCG
>DATEKP010000047.1:0-2648 GCA_035277405.1 Allostellaceae bacterium
CCATATCCCGGACCAGAGCCGTTTTCCGGGCACCGGCGACAATGGCAACGGCATCCCGGAGCAGTTCAAGACGCAGCAGCAATGGCTCAATTTCATCAAGACCAACGGCTGCGGCAACTGCCACCAGCTCGGCAATTACGCAACCCGCACGCTGTCGCCAAAGCTCGGCCACCTCGACAACTCGCGCGATGCGTGGATGCAGCGCCTGTCTTCGGGTCCGGCCGGGCACGACATGGTGCGCTTCATCACCCAGCTGATGACTCCGGATGGCGGGCACCTCGCGGCGCTCGCCGACTGGACCGACCGCATCAAGGCCGGCGAATTGCCGAGCCGCAGCCCGCCGCGCCCGGCCGGCGTCGAGCGCAACCTCGTCATCACGGTGCGCGACTGGCTCGACCCAAAGCACTACCTGCACGATCTGACGACGACGGACCGCCGGCATCCGACGGTCAACGCCAACGGCCCGATCTACGGCGACACCGAGTTGTCGAGCAACGCGCAGCCGGTGCTCGACCCGGTGCACAACAAGAAATGGACGATCATGCCGCCGGTCCGCGAAGGCACGCCAAGTTCGGCGCTCGCCAACCAGGTCGTGCAGCCGTCGGTTTATTGGGGAATGGAGCAGACCTGGGACAGCAAGGTCAACGCCCACACCTCGGCAATGGACCAGGACGGGCGCGTCTACTACACGGCGCAGAGCCGCTCGCCCAAGGACATTCCGGCCTATTGCAAGCAAGGGTCGTCGCTGCATTCCGCCCAGCTCTACCCGCTCGACGTGCCGCACGACGGGTTCTTCCAGAATTCGCGGCAGGTCACGGTCTACGATCCCAAGACCAAACAGTTCACGACAATCGACACCTGTTTCGGCACCCATCATTTGAATTTCGCCGAGGACGCCGACAACACGCTGTGGCTGAGCAACAACACCGGCCTCGGCGGCGCCCCGGTGCCGAAGCTGGCGGTGGTCGGCTGGATCAATACGAAGATGTATTGGCAGACGCATGACGCGGCGAAATCGCAAGGCTGGACGCCGCTGATCGTCGATACCGTCGGCAATGGCCAGCGCACCGCGCAATGGAACGAACCGGGCCAGCCGCAGGACCCGACCAAAGACACTCGCATTCCTTACGGCATGTATGCGATCTCGTGGTCGCCGGCCGACGGCTCGGTGTGGGGGTCGAACCTGTCGCACCCCGGCTACATCATCCGGCTGGCGCCGGGTGAGAACCCGCCCGATACGGCGCTCGCCGAAATCTACAAGGTGCCGTTGCCCGGGTTCGGCATCCGCGGCCTCGACGTGGACCGAAACGGCGTCGTGTGGATGCCGCTCGACAGCGGCCACATCGCCAGCTTCGACCGGCGCAAATGCAAGGGGCCGCTGAACGGCCCCGGCGCCGAAAAGGGCGACAAATGCCCCGAAGGGTTCGCGTTCTATCCGATCCCCGGCCCCGGCTTCCAGGGCGATCCGGGGGCCGAGGAGAACCCGTATTACGTCTGGGTCGATCAGCACAACATCTTCGGCCTCGGCGAAAATGTGCCGATCGCCACCGGCAACCAATCGGATTCGCTGCACGCACTGGTCGATGGCCACGTTGTCGAGCTGCGCGTGCCCTATCCGATGGGATTTTTCGCCAAGGGCCTCGAAGGCCGCATCGACGATCCGCAGGCCGGCTGGAAGGGCCGCGAATTGTGGGCGAGCTCGGGCAACCGCACGCCGTTCCACATCGAGGCGATCGACGCGCCGGCGCCCGGCGCCCCCGGCGCGACGCCCGAGACACTGTCAAGCCCGCTGGTCGTCGAATTCCAGCTACGCCCCGACCCGCTGGCGCATTGAGGCCGGGTCGATCGAGGGCGCGGCGCTACCGCGCCTCGCCGCGCAGCCGCCGATCGGCCTCGGGCAGCAGTCGCGCGAGGCGCGCGGCCCAGGCGGCTTGCCCGGCCTCGTTGGCGATCAGGTCTTGCCGGATTTCGATCTCGACATGGGCCAGGCCGCGCCCCTCGCCGTGCACCGGCACGGTGTAATCGCTCGTTGCGGTGATCGCGTAGGGCTGGTTGTCGCCGACCTGAAGGTCCCCCTCGCGGCGCAGCAGATCGAGCATGATGACGGCGAGGCGCGCATCGCGGTTATACAGCACGCCCACTTCGACGCCGCGCGGCTCGCCTTTGAACACCGGGGTGAAGCTGTGCATCGCGACGAGCACGGTGCGCCGCTCCGCCGCGGCGCGGACGTCGAGCAGCGCGGCGATCTGCTCATGGTACGGCTCGAAGATTTCCCGCCGCCGCGCCTCGCGCTGTCCGGGTGCGATCGCGGCATTGCCCGGGATCGCGGTCAACTCGCTGACGGTCGGGATCGAGCTGTCCCATTCCGGCTGGCGGTTGCAATCGATCACAAGGCGCGAATAGGTCTGCAACACCGCCGGCGCATCGAGCGCCGCCGACAGAAGCTCGGTCACCGCGGCGATGCCGATATCCCAGGCGATGTGACGCGCGAGTTCGCTCGCCGGCAGGCCGAGATCGCCGAGGCGGCGCGGGATCGCGCGGCCGGCGTGGTCGGCGGTCAGCAAGAATTGGGAGGCTCCGTCCGGCCGCAGCACACGGACGGGCGACGGGTCATCCGCACCGAGCAGGCGACAGCCCGCCATCAATAG
>DATEKP010000048.1:0-3643 GCA_035277405.1 Allostellaceae bacterium
GTAGCCGGGGCCGTCGTGACCAGCACCACCTTCCGGTCTTCCCGCTCGGCCTCGGCCAGAAGATCGTTGGCGGCTGCTTGCCGCGCCGGCCAGTTGCGCGCCGCGGCCCAGCCGTCGTCGATGACGAGGACGATCGGCCCCGTCGATCCCAAGCGCACCTGCGGATTGAGCAGCGGATGGGCGACTGCGAGGATCACCAGGGCAGCCAGCGCCATGCGCAGCAGAATGAGCCAGAGCGGCGTCCGCGCCGGTGTCTCCTCGCGCGGCACCAGCCCGATCAGCAGGCGGATCGCGGGGAATGCGATGCGGCGCGGTGCCGGCGGGGTGACACGCAGCAGCCACCAGATGATCGGCAGCGCCCCAAGGGCCACCAACAGCCACGGTGACACAAAGGCGAGAGAACCCAGCGCCAGCACTGGCTACGCCTCGGCCTGAAAACCCCACCGGCCCGGGCCGCCTTCGCCCTCTCCGCCCCCAAGGGGGGAGAGGGAGGGGACCCGTCGCGACAGCGACGGGGAGGGTGAGGTAGGCTGCCTCGCCGTTTGCAGCGTGGGCTCCTCCCACCTCACCCCGACCCCCTCCGCCCCGCCATGGACCAAAGGGGGCGGAGAGGGAGATGGTGTGCGAGCTGCCATCCGATGAAGGCCGTCGAAAAGCTCTCCCGCTCGCTGGCCGACGAGCCGCGGACCGTCACGCTTTACGGTGCGCCGGAGGGGCACGGCGCCGCGGTCGTCGGCGCGTTGTTCGCCGACAGCGGCCTCGGCGCTTGGCTGCACGTGTGCCGCGACGACGGCCATATGGCGCGCTTCGCGGCGGCGCTGGGTTTTTTTCACCCCGCGATCGATATCCTGACCTTCCCGGCCTGGGACTGCCTGCCCTATGACCGGGTGTCGCCGAACGGAGAGATCATCAGCCGCCGCATCGACACGCTGACCCGGCTCGCCGCGAAGCCCTCCCCCTCGATGGGGGAGGGTTTGGTTGGGGGTGGGGCCGGTGGCACCCCTCCCCCGTCAAGGGGGAGGGGGCAGGTCGTCGTGCTGACGACGATCAATGCCCTCGTGCAGCGCGTGCCGCCCCGGAAATTGTTCGACGGCCGCGTGCTGACCCTCGGGCGGGGCGGTCATATCCCGCTCGACCGGCTGCAGAGCTTCTTGCGCAATAACGGCTATTTCCGCACCGACACGGTGCGCGAGCCGGGCGAATATGCGGTACGCGGCGGCATCGTCGATCTCTACCCGGCCGGCGCCGCGCAGCCGGTGCGCCTCGACTTTTTCGGCGACACGCTGGAAAGCCTGCGCAGCTTCGACCCGCTGACGCAGCGCTCGTCCGGCACGCTCGACGGGTTCGTGCTGCGGCCGGTCAGCGAGGTGCTGCTCGACGACGCGGCGATCCACCGCTTCCGCACGCGCTACCGCGAGGCGTTCGGCGCCGTCAGCGGCGACGACCCGCTCTACGAATCGATCAGCGCCGGGCGGCGCCAAGCCGGCATGGAGCACTGGCTGCCGTTCTATTACGAGGCATTGGAGACGCTTTTCGACTATCTGCCGGGTGCTGCGGTGTCGTTCGATCATCAGGTCGAGGCGGCGCGCGCCCACCGTCTCGAGTCGGTCGCCGATTTCTACGCCGCGCGTCGCGCCACGAGCGGGACGGGGCGCGGCCCGGCGCCGGTCTACCGCCCGGTCCCGCCCGATCTGCTGTTCCTCGACGAGAAGGCATGGCAGCAGGCGCTGCGCGGCCGCGCGCAGGTGCAATTGTCGCCGTTCGCGGCGCCCGGCGACGACCCCAGGGCGCTCGATGCCGGCGCCCGGCCGGCGCGAAACTTCGCCGCCGAGCGCGCCAACCCGCGGATCAACCTGTTCGACGCCGTGCGGGATTATCTGGCCGACGAACAGGAATCCGGCCGCCGCGTCGCGATCGCCGCCTACAGCGAAGGCTCGGCCGACCGGCTCGCGACCGTGCTGCACGAGCGCGGCCTCGCCGATCTGCGCCGGGCCGCCGATGGCAAGGCCCTCGCGAAGCTGCCGAAAACGGTCGTCGGCCTCGCCATCCTGCCGCTCGAACAGGGGTTTGCGACCGATGATCTGGTTTTGCTCGGCGAGCAGGACATTCTCGGCGACCGGCTGGCGCGGACGCCGCGGCGGCGCCGCAGCCTCGATGAATTCATCACCGAAGCGGCAAGCCTGTCTTCGGGCGATCTCGTCGTGCACGACGAGCACGGCATCGGCCGCTACGAGGGGCTGGAGACGATCGATGTCGGCGGCGCGCCTCACGATTGCCTGAAGGTGCTTTATGCCGGCGACGACCGGCTGTTCGTGCCGGTCGAGAACATCGAGGTCTTGTCGCGCTACGGCTCCGAGGACGCCGGCGTGCAGCTCGACCGGCTCGGCGGCGTCGCCTGGCAGTCGCGCAAGGCGCGCGTCAAGAGGCGCATCCGCGAGATCGCCGGCGAATTGATCCGCATCGCCGCCGAGCGGCAATTACGCCCGGGCGAGCCGGTCGTGCCGCCGGAGGGGCTGTACGAGGAGTTCGCCGCGCGCTTCCCCTATCCCGAGACCGACGATCAATTGCGCGCGATCGAGGATACGCTGTCGGACATGGCGTCCGGCAAGCCGATGGATCGGTTGATCTGCGGCGATGTCGGATTCGGCAAAACCGAGGTGGCGCTGCGCGCCGCGTTCATCGCCGCCTTCGCCGGCGGGCAGGTCGCGATGATCGTGCCGACGACGCTGCTGGCGCGCCAGCATTACCGCACCTTCAGCGAGCGCTTTGCCGGGCTGCCGGTCAGGATCGCGCAATTGTCGCGGCTGGTTGCGGCGAAGGACGCCAAGCAGATCAAGGCCGACATTGCCGAGGGCCGCATCGAGATCGTCATCGGCACGCATGCGCTGTTGGCCAAAGACGTGCGCTTCCAGCATCTCGGCCTCGTCATCGTCGACGAGGAGCAGCATTTCGGCGTCGTCCAGAAGGAGCGGCTGAAGCAGCTCAAGGCCGACGTACACGTCTTGACACTGACCGCGACGCCGATCCCGCGCACATTGCAGTTGGCGCTTTCCGGCGTGCGCGAGATGAGCATCATCGCCACGCCGCCGATCGACCGGCTGGCGGTGCGCACCTTCGTCACACCGTTCGACCCGGTCGTCGTGCGCGAGGCGATCCTCCGGGAGCGCGACCGCGGCGGCCAGATCTTCTATGTGGCGCCGCGCATCTCGGACCTCGACGAGGTGCGCGAGGAGTTGCGCAAGGTCGTGCCGGAAATCCGTGTCGCGGTGGCGCATGGCCGCATGCCGGCGGCCGAACTCGAGACCGTGATGACCGCGTTCGACGAGCGCGCCTACGACCTGCTGCTCTCGACCAACATCATCGAATCGGGCCTCGACATCCCGACCGCCAACACGCTGATCGTGCATCGCGCCGACATGTTCGGCCTGGCGCAGCTCTACCAGCTGCGCGGCCGCATCGGCCGCAGCAAATTGCGCGCCTATTGCTATCTGACGCTGCCCGAGCGGAAGCACCTGGCGGCGACCGCGCAGCGCCGTCTCGACGTCATGCAGACGCTCGATAATCTCGGCGCGGGGTTCCAATTGGCGAGCAACGATCTCGACATCCGCGGCGCTGGCAATCTGCTCGGCGACGAGCAGTCGGG
>DATEKP010000049.1:0-7518 GCA_035277405.1 Allostellaceae bacterium
ATATCGAGCGCCTCGGCCTGCCGAAGGAAACCACCGACAAGATCCTGCACCATAACGCACAAAAACTGTTCGGCTTCGACCACTGAAACGCAGCCGCCGATCTCGGATCCTACCCCGGCTCCCGCCCGAGCACCGCCATCAATTCGCGCCATTCGCGCGGCGAGAGGCCGCTTGCCGGCTGTTCGACCGCCTCGCCGGCGAGCAGGCGGCGGATGACCTCCAGCCCGGTGGCCGAGATCGTCGCCGCGTTCATGCGGTATTCGACAAACGCCGCGTACGCCATCGGCACCCAGCGCTTGACCGTCTCCAGCATCACGTCGGCATAGGCGCGGATTTCGTATTGCGCGTGCGGATCGGCGCGCAGGCTGAGGAAGTGCAAGAGGTTATGCAGGTCGGTTTTCCAATACCATTGCGTATAGAAATTCAGCGACAGGTTCATCCGCGCCAGTTCTCGCGCCAGCCCCGGCCACGATGGATCGCGCGGCTTGTCGGGCGCAGCCTCGTTGAGCAGCGCCGCGTATCCGGCATAGGCGCGCTCGCCGTCGGCGCGCAGCAGATCGAGCACGCGGCGCGCCGCCGCACCCTCGATGACCTCGCCACGCCCCTGCCGATTGCTGCCGGCCTGCGCCGCCAGATGCTCGGGCGCCGGAATATAGAACTCGTTGTCGAGGATCGAATAGCGCGCCGAGTATTCGTTGACGTTGGCGGTGCGATGGCGAATCCATTGGCGCGCAACGAAAATCGGCAATTTGACGTGGTACTTGATCTCGCACATCTCGAACGGGGTCGTGTGGCGATGCCGCATCAGGTAATTGACGAGGCCCTTGTCCTCGCTGACCCGCCTGGTGCCGCGCCCGTAGGAGACGCGCGCCGCCTGCACGATCGCCGCATCGTCGCCCATGTAGTCGACCACGCGCACAAAGCCGTGATCGAGCACCGGCAGCGCTTCGTATAAGACATCCTCTAGCGCCGGCACCGTAGCGCGCCGCGTCTGGCGGCTGGCGCCGCGTTCGACGGCAATTTCGGCCTGCTGCTCGCGGCTCAGCGGCATTGCTTGCCCACCTGTCAACCGTCATGCCCGTGCACGCGCGCATCCAGGGCAGGCGATTAGGCCGCGATCCTGGATTCCCGCTTGCGCGGGAAAGACCAGTATATATCCCGAAGGCTAAGCGCATCCTGCGAGATTGCCTTCGCGCCTTCGGCACCCTATATCTTGCCGGTCGGGCAACCGACTATGGCGATAAATGGCTTGCGGAATAAGCGTTGCGGACCCGGGGGCGGTACCCGGCGCCTCCACCAATTGCCGCCGGCCCGGCGAATCCCTGCCGATCGGGGACCGGCCGGCGGCCTTATGGGGGCGAAACAGGCTCGACGCGCGTGGTAAAGGCAACGCTTTCGCCCGGCATGATACCGCCGTTATCGGGTCAAAACTTAGCTGCGAACGATAACTTCGCAACAGAGGCTCTTGCTGCCTAACCCCTAGCGGGGTGAAGCTGGCAGGTAACTCGCGGTCCGAGGGGCACCGGGCAACAGAAGCCCCTCACTTCATGTCCCGCCGGGATGATCGCTGCGAGCGGCGAGGGGCGATGGCGCAGGATTTGTATCAGTACGAGACGATGGTCGAGAACGCGCTGCGCGGCGTCGTGCGCGATGCCCTGAAGCGGGCGGCGCGCGAAGGGCTGCGCGGCGAGCATCATTTCTTCATCGGCTTCGACACGCGCATGCCGGGGGTCATCCTGCCCGACCACCTGCGGGCAAAATACCCGGAGGAAATGACGATCGTGCTGCAGCATCAGTTCTGGGATCTCGGTGTCACCGAGCAGGGGTTTTCTGTGACCCTGAGCTTCCAGAAGCAGCTGGAGCGGCTGGTGATCCCGTTCGTCGCGGTGCGCGGGTTCGCCGACCCGTCGGTCAATTTCGCGCTCGAATTCGCGGCGCCCGAGCCGAAGCCGGCCAAGGCCGCGGTGCCGGCAAAGGTCGAGGTGCCGCCGCAGCCCGCAGCAAAGACGACCGGCGAGGTCGTCGCCCTCGACAGCTTCCGCAAGCGGTAGGTGATTGGCCCTCTCCCGCACCTGCGGGAGAGGGTGGCCGCGAGCGCCAGCTCGCGGACGGGTGAGGGTCGCCGCGCCCGAAAACCCTCACCTTCCCACGCCTGCGGGCGTGGCCCCCTCCCTCTCCCGCAATGCGGGAGAGGGGTTTGCGTCGGCACGCCGGCTTTGCGTACGATGCCGGGCAATCGGACGCCGGAGAGCGGCATGGAATTGTGGAACCATTGCGAGAACCCGTACCCGTTCGTGCCGGCCGAGGTGCTCGACAGCGCGCCTTCGGTGCGCGCCAGCCTGCCCAACAAATATTGCGACCCGAAGATCGCCGCCCGCCTCTACGACGAAATCTTCGACGAATATCAGCTGTGCGACGATATCGGCCTCAACATCGTCACCAACGAGCACCATTCCGGCATCAACAATCTGTGGGCGGCGAGCCCGGTCATCACCGGGGTCGTCGCGCGGCTGACGAGGAAGGTGCGCATCCTGTCGCTCGGCACATTGATCACGGTGCGCCCCGACCCGGTGCGGATCGCCGAGGAATACGCGACGATCGACATCATCTCGAAGGGCAGACTGGAGATCGGCTTCGTCAAATCGGGTGCCACCGAAATGGTCTCGGGCGACGCCAACCCGATGCGCATCCGCGAGCGCGAATGGGAGGCGATCGACCTCATAGAGAAGGCGCTCGTGACGCAGGACGGGCCGTTCAGCTGGGAGGGCAAATTCTTCACCCACCCGCATGTCAATATCTGGCCCCGCCCCTACCAGGAGCCGCGCCCGGAATTCTGGGCCGCGACCTCCGACCTGCCGACCTGCGCCGAACTGGGCCGCCGCAACATCATCAATACGCTGCTCTTCGGCGGCTACGACCGCACTCGCCAGGCCTTCGACGCCTACAAGCGGGCGCGCGCCGAGGCCGGATTGCCCGCGCCGGGCGAGGACCGGTTTTCATATATGGCGTTCGCCTATGTCGGCGAGACGGACGAGGAGGCGCTGCGCATCGGCCAGAAGATCGCGTGGTTCCTGACCGTCAGCATCAAGAGCGCGCCGCAATTCGCGAAGTTCCAGCCCGGCGCCGTCGCGCCCGAGATGGCGCCGGCGGCGTGGCGCACCGGCGCCTCGCGCCGGCCGCGCCCAACCAATCTCGACGCCGAGGTGCTGGTCGGCCAGGGCCAGATGTTCGCCGGCAACCCGGATACGGTCGTCCGCCAGCTCACGGATTTCCGCAAGCGGGTCGGCGGCATCCGTCACATCATCATGATGACCCGCCAGGGCCTCGTGACGCACGCCGAGGCCGAAAAGAGCTTCGCCCTCGCCGCCCGCGAAGTCCTGCCGCAACTACAGCACCTGCCGCCGATCGACGCCGACGAGACCCAATGGCTGGCGCAGCGCGCGGCGGCCGCCGCGCAATGACTTTGGCATACGCGCAACAAAGCCTCCCCTCGGCCGGGCTTGACCCGGCCGCCCACGCCTTGGGTTCAATTCGTCGCGGAAAAGACGTGGATGGCCGGGGCAAGCCCGGCCACGGGGTCTATCCCGGTACCGCATGACCTCCCATCGGCTGAAAACCGGCGATTCGGAGCTGGAGGTGCTGCGCCGCGGAGCGGGCCGGCCGATCCTGCTGCTGCACGGGGTCGATACGATCGGGCCAAAAGCGCCGTTCCTCGATGCGCTCGCGGTTCATGGCGAAGTTGTCGCGCCGTCGCATCCGGGTTTCGGCAATTCGCCGCGGCCGGGGGATTTCGACACGATCTACGACCTCGTGCATCTCTACCGCGACGTGCTCGATGTCATGCCGCCGAGCGTGACCGTGATCGGGTTCTCGTTCGGTGGTTGGATCGCTGCCGAACTGGCGGCGGGCGGCCACCCGCATCTTGCCCGCCTCGTCCTCGTCGATCCGGTCGGCATCAAGCTCGGCGGCCGCGAAGAGCGCGACATCGCGCATTTCTTCAACACCGACCCGGCCGAGCTCGCCCGCCGCGCCTGGCACGATCCGGCCAGGCGGCCGCCCGGGGTCTACGGCCTCGGCTGGCAGACCGCGATCGGCGACGCGATGAGCGACGAGGACATCGTGCGGCTCGCCCGCAACTGGGATGCGCTGTGCCTCTACGCTTGGCGACCGCACATGTACAACCCGCAGCTCCACCACTGGCTGCGCCGCATCGCCGTGCCGAGCCTCGTGCTATGGGGCGAGAGCGACCGCATCGTCACCCCCGATTACGGCCATGCCTATGCCGGGCTGATCCCCGGCGCCCGCTTCGCGACGATCGAGGCGGCGGGCCATCATCCCGAACTGGAGCAGCCGGAGCGCTTCGTCGCCGAGGTCGCGCGGTTCATGAAGGAGGAAGCGTCATTGCGAGGAGCGTAGCGACCAAGCAATCTCGACCGGATTGCTTCGCTGCTCCCGCATGACGGGATTGGGTGGATGATGTTCATTTTGCGTACCGCTGGCGAGCGGCCGGCCATCCCCGATGTTCAAATCAAGCTCGCCCGCGCTACGCCGCCAACCGTGCCGGACGCCGCCGGCAGGATCGATTTTTTCTGCCTCGGCGAGGCTGCGGCGATGGCGGCGCTGCGCGCCGCCGGGTGGACTGTCGTCGAACTGCACGACGGCTATTACGAGGACGGCAGGGGCGGCGGGGTGGCGATCTGGGGGCAGGGCCGCTATTGGGAAATCCGCAGCGATCCGTTCACCGTCGTGGAGGCGGTCGGGCCATCCGGCACGCCCGCGAGCGGCACCGAAGGCGAGCACGTCGAGGTGCGCGGCGCGATTTTCGGGGTGTAGCGGGGAGGCCCCTCACCCTGTCCCTCTCCCCGCACAGCGGGGAGAGGGAACGCGGCTGCGGCATCGCGCCAAAATTCTCCCTCTCCCCGCTGGCAAGGAGAGGGTTGGGGTGAGGGGCAACCGCGCCACGCTTGACGGCAGCCGGCAAAGGAAGATTCTGCGCGCCTCGGCGGTTGGGGAGCATTGCATGAGCGAGGCGGGCTTTCACGAGCTGTTTCCGCTGGGGGCGGACGACACGCCCTACAAAAAGCTGACCGGCGACCACGTCGCGCTTGCGGCTTTCGACGGCGAGCGCGTCGTCAAGATCGCGCCCGAGGCGCTGACCCTGCTGGCGCGCCAGGCGTTCGTCGATTGCCAGCATCTGCTGCGCCCGGGCCATCTGGCGCAGTTGCGCGCGATCCTCGACGATCCCGAGGCCTCGGCGAACGATCGCTTCGTCGCCTTCGACCTGTTGAAAAACGCCAATATCGCCGCCGGCAAGGTCTTGCCGATGTGCCAGGACACCGGCACCGCGATCGTCATGGCCAAAAAGGGCGAGCGCGTGTGGACCGGCGCCGACGATGCCGCCGCGCTGTCCGACGGCATCCGCCGCACCTATACCGAGACCAATCTGCGCTATAGCCAGGTGGCGCCGCTGTCGATGTACGACGAGGTCAATACCGGCGACAATTTGCCGGCGCAGATCGACATCTATGCCGAGCCGGGCGACGAATATCATTTCCTGTTCGTCGCCAAGGGCGGCGGCTCGGCCAACAAAAGCTTTCTCTACCAGCAGACCAAGGCGGTGCTGAACCCGGCGGCATTGCGCAAGTTCATCGACGAGAAGTTGCGCACGCTCGGCACCGCCGCCTGCCCGCCCTATCACCTAGCGATCGTGATCGGCGGCACCTCGGCCGAGATGAACCTGAAGACCGTCAAGCTCGCCAGCTGCCGCTATCTCGACACATTGCCCGCCGCCGGCAACAAATACGGCCAGGCCTATCGCGACCGCGAGTTCGAGGCCGAGGTGCTGGAGCTGACCCGCGGACTCGGCATCGGTGCGCAGTTCGGCGGCAAGTATTTCTGCCATGACGTGCGGGTGATCCGGCTGCCGCGCCACGGCGCCTCTCTCCCGATCGGCATCGGCGTGTCGTGCTCGGCCGACCGCCAGATCCTCGGCAAAATCACCGCCGACGGCGTGTTCCTCGAGGAATTGGAGCAGAACCCGGCGCGGTTTCTGCCGGAGATCGACGAGACGACGTTAGGCGGCGAGGTCGTGCGTATCGATTTGTCACGGCCGATGGACGAGATCCGCCGCACGCTGTCGCAATACCCGACCAAGACCCGGCTGAGCCTCAACGGCACCCTGATCGTGGCGCGCGACATCGCCCACGCCAAACTGCAGGAGCGACTCGACCGCGGCGAGGGGCTGCCGCAATACGTCAAGGACCACCCGATCTACTACGCCGGCCCGGCCAAGACGCCGCAGGGCTACGCCTCGGGGTCGTTCGGGCCGACCACGGCAGGCCGCATGGACAGCTATGTCGGCCCGTTCATGGCGGCCGGCGGCAGCTTCGTGACCTTGGCCAAGGGCAATCGCGGCGCCGAGGTACGCGCCGCCTGCAAGCAATATGGCGGGTTCTATCTCGGCTCGATCGGCGGCCCCGCCGCCCGCCTCGCGCAGGACTGCATCAAAAAGGTCGAGCTCCTCGAGTATCCGGAACTTGGCATGGAGGCGATCTGGCGTATCGAGGTCGTCGATTTCCCGGCCTTTATCGTCGTCGACAACAAGGGCAATGATTTCTTCGCCGCCCTCTCCTAGCCGGGACGCGTGATTGGCCCCGGACGTCCAACGGGACGCGCTGCCGGACGCCCTGCTGAACGGCGAGCCCGCGGCATGGGAGGCGTTTGTCCGCCGCTATGGCGCGCTGGTCGTCGCGGCGATCCGCGGCGTCGCGGCGGTGCCGGGCGAGGTCGAGGATCTGGCGCAGGAGGTCTTCTTGCGGCTGTGCAAGGACGATTTCCGCCTGTTGCGCAGCTACGATCCGGCGCGCGCGGCGATCTCGACCTGGATCACGATCGTCGCCCGCAGCACGGCGCGCGACGCGCTGCGCCGCCGCCGCGCCGAGGCGGTGCCGCTCGACGCGGTGCCGGAGGCGCAGCTGGCGATCGATCCGGTCGAGCCGCAGGTCAGGCTCAAACTGCCGGAGGCCTTGCTGTCGCCGCGCCAACGCGAGATTCTGACGATGCTGTACGATCGCGAGATGGAGGTCGGCGAGGTGGCCCGCGCGCTCGGCATCGATCCGCAGACCGTGCGCAGCGCCCATCACAAGGCAATGCTGAAATTGCGCGCCCATTTCAAGGCCGAGTTGGAATAGGCTTTATCGACCGACAGTTGCGGGGATGAGTCGGCCGGATTCATCCTAGAATACTGTGTGAGGAGAACATCGTAATGCAAGGCGAGGCAGCGGGCGGCGAGCCGCCGCGGCAGCCGGCCGACGGCGTGTTGTGGCGTCGCAGCGCCACGATCGACACGGTGCCGAGCGAGACCGAGCGTTTCCTCGATCTCGCCGGTTATGCCGACGGGCTGCTCGATCCCGACGAGCGCGAGCGGGTTGCCGCATGGCTGGCGCAAGACGCCGAGACTGCCGCCGATGTCGCGGCGGCGCGCGCGCTTGCGGCCGAAGCGGGCCGCTTGCCGCCGGT
>DATEKP010000050.1:0-5488 GCA_035277405.1 Allostellaceae bacterium
CTCTCCGAGCGGCGTGCCAACAACGTCGCCCGCGCGATGGTCGGCCTCGGCGTGCCGCGCCAGGCGATGGTGGTCAGCGGCCGCGGCGAAAACGACAACCGCGTTCCGACCGCCGACGGCGTGCGCGAGCCGCAGAACCGCCGCGTCGAGATCGTCTTCCCGTAAGGCGATCAGCAGAACACGAAGCCGGGGCATCGCTGCCCCGGCTCCTCCCGCCGCCGCGCCGTCGCGCGGCGGTTTTTTTTCGGCCCGCCCGCCTGCCGAGCTGCACGAATCCGGCGCCGAAATTAGGCGATGCGAGCTGTGCCGCGCGTGCTCTAGGATCGGGCGGCTCCGCTATCATCGACGGTAACCGATGTCCGACGTCTCGCCGCTTCCGCTGTCGCGCTTTACGGTGCTCGATCTGACCCGTGTGCGGGCCGGCCCGACCGCCGTGCGTCAACTCGCCGATTGGGGCGCACGGGTCGTCAAGATCGAGGCGCCGCCAGGACCCGGCGAAGGCATGGGCGGGCCGCGGCACGGCCCGGATTTCCAGAACCTGCACCGCAACAAGCGCTCACTGACGCTCGACCTGAAGGCGCCCGAGGGCATCGAGATCTTCCGTAGGCTGGTGCGCCGAGCCGACGTGCTGGTCGAAAACTACCGGCCGGACGTCAAGACCCGGCTCGGCATCGACTACGAAGCGCTGAAGCCGCTCAACCCGCGCCTCGTCTACGCCAGCATCTCCGGCTTCGGGCAGAGTGGGCCCTATCGCGACCGCCCCGGCTTCGACCAGATCGCGCAGGGCATGGGTGGGCTGATGTCGATCACCGGGCTGCCGGGGCAGGGGCCGGTGCGGGTCGGCATCCCGGTCGCCGACCTGACGGCCGGCATCTTCACGGCCATGGGCATCCTCGTCGCGCTGCTTGAGCGCGAAGTATCGGGCGAGGGGCAGTGGGTCGAGAGCTCGCTGTTGGCGGCTCAGATCGCGATGCTCGATTTCCAGGCGGCGCGCTGGCTGATCGCCCATGAGGTGCCGGAGCAGGCCGGCAACGACCATCCGACCAGCATCCCGACCGGCGTGTTCAAGACGCGGGACGGGCACATCAACATCGCCTCGGCCGGCGACGAGATTTTCGGCCGGCTGTGCCGAGCGCTCGACGCACCGCAGCTCGCCGAGCACCCCGATTACCGCACCGGCAAGGGCCGCTCCGCGCACCGGAAGGCGCTCAACGCAGCGATCGAGGCGGTGACGCGGACGCGCGACAGCGCCGACTGGATCGAGCGCTTCAACCAGGCCGGCGTACCGGCCGGCCCGATCTACTCGATCGACCAGGTCTTCGCCGACCCGCAGGTCAGGCATCTCGGCATCGCCCAGGCGGTCGAGCACCCGGCGCTCGGCCGGCTCGAACTGGTCGGGCAAGCCGTGAAACTGTCGCGCACGCCGAGCCGCCTGGCCACCGCCAGCCCGGAACCGGGCGAGCACAGCGACGCGATCCTGAAGGAGCTTGGCTACGGCGATGCCGATATCGCCGAGCTGCGCCAGCGCAACGTGGTGTAACGCCCCGGCGAACCTTGGTCTCGTCATGGCCGGGCTTCGACCCGGCCATCGGCCCTTCCCGAGCACGAAATTGTGCATTGGGAAGAGATGCCCGGATCAAGTCCGGGCATGACGCTTAGCTTTGCATTGGCTGATAATTGATCAGCCCAGCTCGGGGAAATCCTCCTCCCAGAACTCGGCGACTGCGCGCGCGCCGGCGACGCGGCGGGCGCGCTCGGAGGCGCGCAGCTCGACCCGCCTGATCTTTCCCGAGATCGTCTTCGGCAGCTCGGCGAATTCGAGCCGGCGCACCCGCTTGAACGGCGACAGATGCGCGTGCAGATGGCGGAAGATCGACAGCGCCGTGTTGCGGTCGGCGGCATGTCCCTGAGCCAGCGCGATGAAGGCTTTCGGCACGGCGAGGCGGCGCAGGTCAGGCGACGGCACGACCGCCGCCTCGGCCACGGCCGGATGCTCGATCAGCGCACTTTCGAGCTCGAACGGGCTGATCCGATAATCCGACGATTTGAACACGTCGTCGGCGCGGCCGATATAGGTGAAGTGCCCGTCGAGGTCGCGCAGCGCGACATCGCCGGTGCGGTAGACCTTGCCGGCGAGCGGCACGATCGCTCCGTCCTCGCTCTGATAGCCGCGCATCAGCCCGAGCGGCGGCGGGTCGAGCGCGAGGCAGATCTCCCCTTCGCTCTGGTCGGCGCCTTCGGCGTCGGGCAGCAGTACCTCGTAGCCGGGCGCCGGCAGGCCGACCGCGCCGGGCTTCATCGCCTGCCCCGGGAAATTGCCGATCTGCAACGTCGTCTCGGTCTGGCCGTAGCCGTCGCGGATCGTCAGCCCCCAGGCGGCGCGGACCTGCTCGATGACCTCGGGGTTGAGCGGTTCGCCGGCGCTGACCACCTCGCGCAGGGCGACCTTGGCGGTCTTCAGGTCTTCCTGGATCAGCATCCGCCACACCGTCGGCGGGGCGCAGAACGTCGTCACGCCATGGCGCGCGATCGCGTCAAGCAGGCCGCGCGCGTTGAACCGCGGCTGGTTCAGCATGAATACTGTGGCGCCGGCGTTCCACGGCGCGAAGAAGCAGCTGTAGGCGTGCTTGGCCCAGCCGGGTGAGGAGATGTTGAGATGCACATCGCCCGGCTGCAACCCAAGCCAGTACATCGTCGATAAATGGCCGACCGGGTAGCTCTGGTGGCTGTGCAATACCAGCTTCGGCTTGGCCGTGGTGCCGGAGGTGAAGTAGAGCAGCAGCGGGTCGTTCGCCATCGTCCGGCCGGTCGCAGCGAATTTGGCGGGCGCCTTGGCCGCCTCCTCGTAGCGCTGCCAGCCGGCGATGCGCCCGGCGCCTCCGGCGACGATGCGCGTGTAATCCCCCGGCACCTCGGCGAATTTGTCGGTGTTGTCGGGGCTGGTGATGACATGGCGGGCGCCACCGCGCTCGAAGCGGTCGATCAGGTCGTTGCGGGTCAGCAATGTCGTCGCCGGGATGATCACCGCGCCGAGCTTGGTCGCCGCCAGCATCGATTCCCACAGCGCCGCGACGTTGCCGAGCATCAGCAGTACGCGGTCGCCGCGCTTGACGCCGAGCGAGCGGAGGTGGTTGGCGACACGGTTCGAGCGGGTCGCCATCTCGGCGAAGGTCAGCTTTTCCTCGGCGCCGCCCTCGTTGACGATCCACAGCGCGAGGCGTTTGTTGCCGCGCGCCATCGGGTCGAAATAGTCGAGCGCCCAGTTGAACTGACGCAGCGCCGGCCAGCGGAAATCGCGATAGGCGGTCTGATAATCGGTGCGATGGGCAAACAGAAAATCGCGCGCCGCGAGAAATGCGCTTGCCGACATGCCACGCCTCCCTGGCCGCGAACCGCGCCAGCCTACAATCGTCACCCACTTGCCGGCAGAGGTCCAGCAGACGCAGTAAGGCATTGCCGAAGTTGCAGTTCCGCTGTCGCGCAAGTTGCGTTGCGGACGGCGGGGTCGAATCGTCGGTTGTCAGTCCATCGCCAAAAGGCTGCCATTTTTGGCGCGCCGAAATAGGGTCGAGTCGGGGGCCTGCGAGAGATTCATCATGCAGTTGCGCGCGATTGTCGTGCTCGCCACGGCGTTGCTGCTCGCCGCGTGCGGCGGCCGTTCGGAGCCGGCGCCGGTCGCCGGGGGGCCGGGAGGCCCGATCGGCGGACCATTGGGCGGGGGAAGATTGGGCGGGCCAGGCGATATTGGCGCGGAACGGCTCGTGCCGGGATCGCAGCGCGACCTCGCAGTGGTGGCGGGCGACCGCGTCTTTTTCGAGTACGACCGGTCCGACATCTCACCCGAGGCGCAGCAGATCCTGGCGCGCCAGGCCGAATGGCTGAAGCGCTATCCCAATGTCGCGGTGACGATCGAGGGCCACACCGACGAGCGCGGCACGCGCGAATACAATCTCTCGCTCGGCGAGCGCCGCGCCCAGGCGGTCAAGAATGTGCTCGGCGCGCTGGGCATCCCCGCCTCGCGCATGACGACGATCAGCTACGGCAAGGAACGGCCCGAGGTGCCGCATTCCGACCAACAATCATACGCGCAGAATCGCCGTGCCGTGACGGTCGTGCGTTAACGATAATCGCGATCGATGAGCGGTTGACGCCTCGCGGGTTTTCCCGTCCTGTGTTGCCGAAAGGGAGCGAGAGACCGCGCCGATGATGGTTGATTTGCGGCTGTGTTCCTGCGGCAGCGGGCTCCGGCTGGCGCGCTGCTGTCAGATGGATTTTTCTCTGCTGCCGCCGGCCGATGCGGGACGGCCGCTCTTGCCGATGGTCGAGCGCGCCGTCGAGCGGCACGCACAAGGCGCCGTTGCCGAAGCCGAGAGGATCTGTCTTGAAGTGCTGGAGTTGGCGCCGGGCCAGCTCGAGGCGCTGTCGCTGCTCTACCGCATCCGCAAGGCGGCGGGCGCCGACAGCGCGGCGCATACGCTGCTGCGCCGCATCGTGCAGCTGCATCCGAACACGCTGTGGGCGACCCATGAGCTGACCGTCGCGCTGTTCGGGCGCGGCGCCATCGCCGAGGCCGAGATGCACGCCCGCAATGCGGTGCGCATCGCGCCGGACAATGCCCAGTCGCACAATTTGTTGGGCATGGTCATGACCGAGGCCAACCGGGCCCAGATCGGCGAATACCATTACCGCAAGGTGCTCGAACTGTCGCGCGGGCGCGATCCGATCGTCCTTGCCAACCTGGCCTGGAACCTGAAAAACCAGGGGCGCATGCCCGAATCGCGGCAGCTCTACGAGCAGGCCAGCGCCGCCGCCCCGGACGTCATGCTGACCTGGCTCGGCTGGGCGCGCATGGAGGAAGCCGACCGCAATTTCGCGCGCGCCGGCGAGCTGCTCGACCGGGCCGAGCAGCTCGCTCCGGGCAATCCCAGCATCATGCTGTCGCGCGCCGTGCTGTGCGGCCGCACCGCGTCCTACTCGCAAGCCCTGGCGATCCTCGACGCGATGGCGCCGGCGTCGGGGGCGCAAAACGGCGGCGGCCAAAGCAACGGTGGGCTTGGGGCCAACGAGCTGTTGGAAAAAGGGCGCCTGCTCGACCGCATCGGCCGTTACGACGAGGCTTTCGACGCGTTCAACGAGGGCAAACGGCTGTGCCGCGAAACGACCGGGCAAGCCTATCTCGAAGAGCCGGCGCGGCAACTGGCGGGCCGCCTCAAGGGGTTTTTCACCGAGAGCCGGCTCGGGACATTACCGCGCGCCGGCGTGCGCGACGATATCGCCCAGCCGATCTTCATCCTCGGCTTCCCGCGCTCGGGCACGACGTTGGTCGAGCAGACATTGTCGGCCCATCCGCGCATCTCGGCCGGCGACGAATTGCCGTTCGTCAACGAGATCACCGATGCGATGGTGCGCGTGTTGAACAGCACGCTCAGCTACCCCGAAGCCCTCGCCGAACTGTGGATGGGCGACCGCCGCCACGGGCTCGACGAGC
>DATEKP010000051.1:0-6585 GCA_035277405.1 Allostellaceae bacterium
ATCAGCCGCGCCTGGATGAACAGCGCGCCGGCGAGGTTGGCGGTCAGCGCCGCCGGCAACGCGACAAAACCGCCGCAGCCGGTCAGGAACCCGGCGGCGCCCGCCACCCCCGATTGCCAGGCGATCAATTCGCCGACAGCGTCGTCGATGCTGGCGTGACGGGCGGCATAGCGCCGCGCCAGCTTCTCGGCGCCGTCGAGGCCGGGCAACTCGCCGCCGACCGCGCGGTCGTAGGCCCAGTCGAAGGCCTGCCGCAATGTCGCGGCGATCATGGAGCGCCCGCCGCCGCCCGTCCAAGCCCGTGCGGCATTGGCCGCTTTCGTCAACGATTTCATCCTGCTTATATGTCCCGCGCCGCGGCCGGCCGCAATCGCTGCCGACACAGTGCAGTCATTGCGAGCGAAGCGAAGCAATCTCGCGCCTACGGAACCCCTGCCGGCGAGATTGCTTCGTCGCCTTGGCTCCTCGCAATGACGCGGCTAAAAGAGTCGGACAGCTGATGCCGGTTTCGCGGGCATCGCGACGCGGGTAGGGTCTGCTCCCTCGATACCAGCAGAGGGCCGCTCCGATGCCCGCTCCCGCCAATCCCCGTATCGCACTGCTCGGCTTCTCGATCGAGTGCAACAAGTTCGCCCCGCCGGCGACAAAGGCGCATTTTGTCGCCCGCACCTATCTCGAAGGCGACGCCGTCGCCAGCGAGGCGCGCGCGCCGACCCCGACGATGCTGCCCGAGACGCCCGGTTTCGTCGCGGCGATGGATGCCGCCGGCCCGTGGCAGCCGATCGGCATCGCGCTGGCGATGAGCGAACCCAACGGCCCGGTCGAGCACGGGTTTTTCGAAGAGCTGCTGGACACGATCGGCCTTCGCCTGAAGGCGGCATTGCCGCTCGACGGGGTTTATGTCTGCGCCCACGGTGCGGCGCTGACGACCGAGGAGGACGACCCGGAGGGCGTATTGTTCGAGGCCGTGCGGGCAATCGTCGGCCCCGAGGTACCGGTCGTCGCGACCTTCGACCTGCACGCCAATGTGTCCGACCACATGGTCGAGCCGATCGACGCCTTTATCGGCTACCGCACCAACCCGCATCTCGACATGCGCGAGCGCGGCGCCGAGGCGGCAGCGGTGTTGCGCGAGTTGCTGGCCGGCACCAAGACCCATCGGGTGCGTTTGCGCCTGCCGATCGTGCCGCCGACCGTGACGATGCTGACCGCCGCCGGCCCCTACGCCGAGATGATCGAACTCGGCCAGCGGCGCCAGCAGGAAATCGGCCGGGCGATCATGAACGTCTCGGTGATGGGCGGCTTCGCCTATGCCGACACCGCCAAGAACGGGCTTTCGGTTATCGTGACCGGGCGCGGCGAGCGCGGGCCGGCGGCGGCGCTGGCGCGCGAGATCGCGCAATACGGCTGGGACCAGCGCGCGCGCTTTTATCCGAAGCTGACGCCGCTCGACGAGGCGGTGGCGCTGGCGCTCGCCGCGGCGCGCGACCCCAGCTTGCCGGCGCTGTGCTTCGCCGATGTCGCCGACAACCCCGGCGGCGGCGGGCGCGGCAACACGATGGGCCTGCTCAGCGCTTTCGCCGAGGCCGGCGTCACCGGCGCGCTGTTCGGCATCATCTATGACCCGCCACTCGCCGCCGAGGCGCAGGGGCACGGGCTGCACTATCATTTCGAGGCGCATTTCAATCGCGCCGAGACGACAAAGTTTTCCGAGAAGTGGAGCGCGCCGGCGCGGGTCGCGGCGCTGTCGGACGGCAACTGCGTCGGCCGTCGCGGCATCTATGGCGGGCAGCGCCTGCGCCTCGGGCCGTGCGCGGCATTGGCGATCGGCGGCATCACGGTCGTCGTCGTGTCGCACCGGCTGCAATGCGCCGACCCGGTCTTTTACGAAATGATGGGCCTCGACATCGGCAGGGCGCGCTCGGTCGCGGTCAAATCGCGCGGCCATTTCCGCGGCGGCTTCGACGAGTTCTTCGGCCCCGAGCAGATTGTCGAGGTCGATCTGCCGGGCCTGACCTCGCCGATGCTGAACCGCTTCCAGTGGACTCGCCTGCCGCGCCCCGTCATCCCGCTCGACGACAATTTCGAATGGCGGCCGCCGCCCGCATAGCCGGCGTCGCAATCTCCTCCCGCGCGAATGGAATGCTTCGGCGTTCCTCACGTTTCCAGGGCGCCAGGACCTCGAATACTGCACGGCCCTTTCAAGGGAGGATCACGATGAAACTGGGACGCTACCTGACCGTCGCAGCGCTGAGCCTGCTGCTTGCGGCGCCGGCTTTCGCCCGCGAGGCGAAACCCTCCGCCGCGACAAGCAGCCCGGCCACGACCGCGCCCGGCGCGACAAACCCGGCGCAGGGCGGGCTTATCGACATCAATACCGCGACCGCAGCCGAGCTCGACAAGCTGCCCGGCATCGGCACGGCCCGCGCGCAGGCGATCATCGCCAACCGCCCCTACAAGGGGAAGGACGACCTGGTCCAGCGCAAGATCGTGCCGCAGAACGTCTATAACGAGATCAAGGACAAGATCGTCGCGCGGCAGGGATCGGCCAAGCCGTCGGTCGGCTCTACGACGACCCCGCCACCGGCCCGCAGCACGACGGGCAAGTAAAGCCGAGTCGTTGTGCCGGTTGCGACGCATCCCCGGATCGAATCCGGGCATGGCGTTGCAGTATCTTATCGCGTCCGTGAAGCACGTGGCGAAAACCCGCAACCGGACGGAGTTGGACAGTGCAGGAAGTGATCCAACAGGTGATGCAGCGCGCCGGCATCTCGCAGGATGACGCGACCGAAGCGGTCGGGGCGGTGCTGGATTTCGTCAAGCAGCGCGTGCCGACGCCGATCGCCACCGAGATCGAGCGAGTCCTCAGCGGCGACACGGCCTCGGCGGCGAGCGCCGTGACCGGCGCGCTCGGCGGGATGTTCGGGAAGAAAGAGGAAGAGTAAGCCGTCGGAGCAACCGCACCGTCATTCCCGCGCAAGCGGGAATCCAGAGCAAGCGACGAGCGGGTTGCCCCTGGATCCCCGCTTCCGCGGGGATGACGATCCGGCTAGATCAGGCCGGCCGAACGGCGACCGGAACGCCGCTCGCGTACAGCTTCAGCGCTGCATAGATGAATGTGTTGGCCGGGGTCGGGATGGCATGGCGGCGGCCGAGCTCGACGACCTTGCCGGCGATCCACGGCAGTTCCATGCGGTTGCCGCGCAGCAGGTCGTTGCCCATCGAGCTCATGTGGTAGTCGGGCATCGAGCGGATCTGCGCCAAGGCGCGGTCCTCCATATCGGCCGGCAGCGGCACCCCTTCGGCGCGGCCGGCAGCGACGGCCTCGGCAAGCGCCGCGCGGCCGAGCGCGAACAGGTCGGGATCGCCGCGCCAATGGCCGAGTGGCAGCCGGGTCAGCGCGTTCATGCCGCTGACCGGCACCAGCATGACGAATTTCTCCCACAGCGGCACGCGGATGTCGGGGCTGAGGATGCCGTCGATGCCGGCGGCGGCGCATACGGCGCGCAGGCGCTCGCCGCGCGCCCGTGGCTGGCGGTCGATCTCGCCGAACGTCATCTGGCAGTAGGTGCCGGTCTGGCGCACCACGCCCGGCGCTACGATCGAGCCGGTGACGAAGGCGGTGCCGCCCATCACCGGCCGCGGTCCGAGGATCGCGATCAGCCGCTCATGCGCATCGACGCCGTTCTGCAACGTCACGATTGCGGTCTGCTCGCCGACGATCGGGCGCAGCTGCGCGCCGGCGCTCTCGACATCCCACAGCTTGACGCAGAACAAGACGCAATCGACCGGGCCGTTCTCCGCAATCGATGCGATGTCGTCGGTCGCCTGCGCCGGCCGCACCAGCGTCTCGCCGCGGTCGCCCTCGACGCGCAGCCCGTGCTGCCGCATCGCCGCGAGATGCGCGCCGCGCGCCACGAAGACGACCTCGTTGCCGGCCTGCGTCAGCGCCGCCCCGTAAATCGCGCCGATCCCGCCGGCCCCGATCACTGCAATCCGCATGCGAGCCCCTCCCGCGCCGTGCGGAATAATGTTGACGTATGTTGCAGTGCAACATCAAGCTGCCGGCGCTGATGCGGATCGAAAGGAAACGATCAATGAGCAAGCGCATCGATGTCGGCAGCCTGCCGACGATCACCGGCACGTTCTACCCGCCGCCGTTCGACGAGCCGTGCCGGGCGCGCCAGCGCACCCGGCTCGGCGACGCCGCCGGGCTGACCCAGTTCGGCGTCAACCTGTTGCGCCTGCCGCCCGGCGCCTGGTCGAGCCAGCGCCATTGGCACACCGGCGAAGACGAGTTCGTCTACGTCCTGGCCGGCGAGGTCGTGCTGGTCAGCGATGCCGGCGAGGAGGTGCTGCGGCCTGGCGACGCCGCCGGCTTCAAGGCCAACGACCCGGACGGACATTGCCTGCAGAACCGCTCCGGCGCCGAGGCCGTCGTGCTGGAGATCGGCACCCGGGTCGCCGGCAACGCCGCCTATTACTCCGATATCGACATGATGGCGCCGGCCGGCGGCAAGCCGGCCCAGTACACCCACCGCGACGGCACCCCCTACGAGGGCCTCCGCCGCCGCGGCCCGTAACCTGACGCAATAAGGCCCTGCGTCCTTCGAGACGGGTCCCCGGCTTCGCCGAGAACCCTCCTCAGGATGACGTATATGCTTCATGACATTCACAAAAATCCGTCATCCTGAGGAGGCCGCGCAGCGGCCGTCTCGAAGGACGCTGGGCGCCGATCCCAATCAAAATTTGAGGCAGACCATCCGCCGGCTCCTGTTGCCGCCGAAGCCGGCGCGGCGATAGTCTGCCCGCATCGAGGCGATGGAGGCGCGCATGGCTGAGGCGGACGGGATCGTCGGATACGGCGGGCATACCTATCGCGTCGTCGCCGACTGGGCGAAACTGCCGGCCGGCTGGAGCTTCCGCGACGTCGCCGCGGTGGCCGTGGATGCGCAGGACCGCGTCTACGTGTTCAATCGCGGCGAGCACCCGATGATCGTGTTCGACCGCGACGGCAACATGCTGAACTCCTGGGGCGAGGGGCTGTTCCACCGCGCCCACGGGCTGCACATGGCGCCCGACGCGACGCTCTATTGCACCGATGACGGCGACCATACCGTGCGCAAATGCACGCTGGGCGGCAAGGTGCTGCTGGAGATCGGCATTCCCGGCCGGCCGGCGGGGTTTATGAGCGGCGAGCCGTTCAACCGCTGCACCCACACCGCGCTGTCGCCAGATCTCGACATCTACGTCTCGGACGGCTACGCCAACGCCCGCGTGCACAAATTCGCGCCCAACGGCGAGCACCTGTTCTCGTGGGGCGAATGCGGCGCGGGTCCGGGCGAGTTCAACATCCCGCACAACATCGTCAGTGATCCCGACGGTTGGGTCTACGTCGCCGACCGCGAGAACCACCGCGTGCAGATTTTCGACGGCAACGGCAAGTACGAGACACAGTGGAACAATTTGCACCGGCCGTGCGGCCTCTTCATGGAGGAGGGCGCGCACGGCTGCTGCTATGTCGGCGAATTGGGGCCGCACCAGCCGGTCAACATCAACTTTCCCAATCTCGGGCCGCGCATCTCGATCCTGTCGCGCGACGGCAAGCTCGTCTCCCGGGTCGACGAAAAATCCGGCCTCTCGCCGACTCAGTTCAGCGCGCCGCACGGGATTGCCGTCGATCGCCACGGCGACATCTATGTCGGCGAGGTGTCGTGGACGGCATGGCAGAACTACACCCATCCCGGCGAGCCGGTGCCGGCGAGCGTGCGCAGCCTGCAGAAGCTGGTGCGGGTGCCGCACTAGAACGCAGGATGCGGCCGCGATCGGCACAGCAAACCCTCTCCGCCCTGCAGGGGGGAGAGGGAGGGGCCCGCGCCGAAGGCGTGGGAGGGTGAGGTGGGTATCGGCCAGCGCTCTGGAATCCCCCACCTCACCCTGCCCTCTCCGCCCCCGGGGGCGGAGAGGGGGCAGACGGCATGAGCAGACCCGCGGCGCGCGCGGATGCCAGCGATATCCGCGCCGGCGACTGGGTCGCGCGCTGGCTGCCCGGCTGGGCCGAGCCTTACGCGCGGCTCGCCCGGCTCGACCGCCCGATCGGCACGTGGCTGCTGCTGTTTCCGGGCTGGTGGGGCATCGCGCTGGCCGCGCCCGGCTGGCCCGACCCGCTGCTGCTGGCGCTGTTCGCCCTCGGTGCGGTGGCGATGCGCGGTGCCGGCTGCACGCTCAACGACATCGCCGACCGCGACTATGACGGCAGGGTCGCGCGCACGCGGCTGCGGCCATTGCCGAGCGGACGGGTCACCGTGCCGCGGGCAGTGCTGTTCATGATGGCGCAGCTGGCGGTCGGCGCCGCGATCCTGCTGAGCTTCAACCGCACCGCTATCCTTTTGGGCGTCGCCGTGCTCGGGCTGATCGCGACCTACCCGTTCATGAAGCGGGTCACCTGGTGGCCGCAACTCTTTCTCGGTGTCAACTTCAACTGGGGGGCGCTGTTGGGCTGGGCCGCCGCGGCCGGCGGCCTCGCCTGGCCGCCGCTGCTGCTCTATGCCGGCGGCATCTGCTGGACCCTCGGCTACGACACGA
>DATEKP010000052.1:0-5618 GCA_035277405.1 Allostellaceae bacterium
GCTCGCTCCGACGAGAAACAGATGCCGCCATGGCCGATATCGAGGCCGCGCCCGAGCATGCGGCGCAATTTGTCCTTGGCGGTGACCGCCGCGACCGGGACGCCGGCCTGCGACATCAGCGCGAGGATCGTCGCGCCGCGCACCATCTCCGGGTCGGTCATCATGATCTCGGCGCCGCTGTCGCGGTCGAGCGCGAAATTGCCGGAAATGCCGTGCACCGAAGGCGGTGCGCCGGTCACGATCGACAGGTTGTTCGGGTTGGTGAAGGTCGGCATCGCCGCCTCGGCCAGCGCGTAAAAGCCGTCGCGCTGCCAGCGCGCGACGGTCGGCAACACCCCCGCCGCCAAGCCCGCCTCGATGTATGAGGGGTCGCACCCATCGGCGCAGATCACCACGACCGGGCAATCGGGGAGCCGGTAAGAGCGGCCGTGAAGTTCAATTGCGTGCACCTGCTTATCTCCCCGTAGGCCCCTCACCCCGGCCCTCTCCCCGCATGCGGGGAGAGGGAGAACCAGGCACAGCGCCTCGACCGGGTTCCCTCTCCCCGTTCACGGGGAGAGGGACAGGGTGAGGGGCCAACTCTCAAAACGTTGCGCCCGATCGCTTCCAGGCTTCGACGATTTCGGAGCCGGTGGCGAACCACACGCCGTCATGCGCGGCGATGTAGGAGATGGCGTCGTCGAGGCCCTGGATGCGGTGCGGCACGCCGATCAGGTAAGGATGCAGGCAGATCGCCATGACCCGGCCGGACTGTGCGCCTTCGGCGTAAAGGGTATCGAACTGGCGCTTGATCGCCGTGACGAACTGGTCGATGTGCCCGGCGCGGGTCTGGATGAACGGCGAATCGTTGATTTCGTAGGAATACGGGATCGATGCAAGTTTCCGGCCGTCGTCGAGCGTCATCCAGAACGGCTGGTCGTCGCTGACCCAGTCGGCGACGTACTCGACGCCCTCATCGGCGAGGTTGTCGAGCGTGTGCCAGGTCTCGGCGAGGCCGGAGCCGAGCCAGCCGGTCGGCTTTCTGCCGCTGAGCGCGGCGATCTTGGCCAGCGCGCGATGGATCGACTGGCGTTCCTCGTCCGGCTCCATCTGGTTGAGCCAGCGCGAATTGGTCTCGTTGTGGCCGAGGATTTCCCAGCCGAGTTCGACCGCGGCGCGGACGATCTGTGGGTGGTGGTCGCAGATGTCGCTGTTGAGCGTTGGGCTGGCGCGCACGCCGTGCTTCTGCAAGACCTCCATGACGCGCCAGATGCCAACGCGGTTGCCATAGTCGCGCTGCGCCCAGGCGCGCACCGAGGGCGGCTCGGGCACGCGGGCATCGTAGGGGCTGCCGGCGATGCCGAGGCTCAGTGGGAAGAATTCGATATTGGGGATGATCCACACCGCGAGCCGCGCGCCGTTCGGCCATTTCAACACCGGGCGCTGCGTGACCGGCACATAGGGGAACGGGCCGTAATCGCGCGGTTCCATCAGGGCCTCCGTCGCGGCAGAATCGCGGCGCGACTATAGACCTGCCACGAAATCCGTCGAGATTGCTTCGCTCCGCTCGCAATGACGAAGACCCTGTCATTGCGAGGAGCGGAGCGACGAAGCAATCTCGCGCATGCGGGTTTCTCAACCGCGCGGGGGCGGCGTGGAGTTTGCCGACGACGTGTGGACCATCTGGCGCCGTTTCGCCGAGTTTACGGTGATGGAGCTGTACGAGGCGCTACGCCTGCGGCAGGCGGCGTTCGTCGTCGAGCAGGCTTCGCCCTATCCCGACCTCGACGGGCTTGACCAGCGGGCATCGCACCTGCTGCTGCGAATTGAGGACGGGCTCGCCGGCTATCTGCGGCTGATCCCTTATCCCGATGAGCACCGGGCGGCGATCGGCCGCGTCGCGGTCGCGCCGCCGTTCCGCCGCCGCGGCCTCGCACGCCTGATGATGGAAGGGGCGCTCGCCAGTTGCCGCCGAGACCACCCGGATTGGGCCGTCACCCTCGACGCCCAGAGCTATCTTGTGCCGTTCTACGAAAGCCTCGGCTTCCGCTCGGTCTCGCCGCCGTATGATGATTACGGCGTGCCGCACGTCGCGATGCGGCTGGAGGAGCGATGATGGCCGACGCCGCCGACAAGGTGTTTCTCGACTACGATCAGGCGGCGCTCGATGCGGCCTACAACCAGGCCGCCTATGCCGCCAACCGCTCGCAGCTGCTGGAGCGGCGGGTACGCAACAGCGCGCTGGTACGGGCGCGCATCGGCGACCCCGAGCGCGTCGCCTATGGCGCGGCCGAGATCGAGCAGCTCGACATCTACCGCACCCGGCGCGAGCGCGCGCCGGTCTTCGTATTCATTCACGGCGGCGCCTGGCGCGGCGGCCTCGCCAAGGATTTCGCCGACCCGGCCGAGATGTTCCTCGCCGCCGGCGCGCATTACGTCGTGCCGGATTTTTCCTGGGTGCAGGACGTCGGCGGCAGCCTCATGGTCATGGCCGACCAGGTGCGCCGCGCGATCGTCTGGGTGTGGCGCAACGCCGCCTCGTTCGGCGGCGACCCGAGCCGGCTCTATATCGGCGGCCAATCCTCCGGCGGGCATCTCGCCGCGGTGGCGCTGACCACCGACTGGCAGCGCGCGTTCGACCTGCCGCCGGACCCGATCAGAAGCGGCCTGTGCATCAGCGGCATTTACGACCTGGCGCCGGTGCGGCTCTCGGCGCGCAGCGATTACGTCAAGTTCGACGACGCGACGGTTGCGGAATTGAGCCCGATCCGCCACCTCGATCGGCTCAACGCGCCGCTGACCGTCGCCTACGGCACATTGGAGACGCCGGAATTCCAGCGCCAGAACCGCGACTTCGCCGCCGCAATCGCCGCCGCCGGCAAGCCGGTGCGGCTGATCGTCGGCGAGCACTACAACCATTTCGAATTGCCCGAAACGCTGCCGAACCCGTACGGCCTGCTCGGCCGCGCCGCCCTCGACATGCTGGGATTGAGCCCGCCGGGCAGGCCGTAATGCGGCATGGCGCCCGAGCGCGCCATCGCCTAGCATTGCCGCCCGCCCTCCCCCAGCGCGAAAGGCACTCCCGATGGCCGCCGACCCCAACCATGTGATCCTGACCGGCGAGAACCCGTTCATCCGCCTCAGCGCCAGCGACGGCGGGCCGTTGACGACCAACGCCAGCTATTGGCGCATCGTCACCTGCCCGGCCGGCCCCGGCCAGGTGCTCTATCTGAAGAGCGAGCTGACCGACGACCGCTGGCGCATCTATTCCGACAACATCGCGATGGCGCGCTGGCTGCAATCGACCGTGCAGGGCATGCTGAACGCGGAGACCGCCGACCCGGCGATCCCGGTCGTCGATGCCGAGTTCTCGAAATCGGGCGACCCGCGCTATTTCTGGACCGAGAGCCTCGTCACGCACGACGAGGCGATCAGCCTAACCTGGTACGATATCGGCGACCCGTTGCTGATCCACACCAACCCCGGCGAGGGCGGCCGCAAATACGGCGTCTGCACCTTGCTGATCCCGTCATTGGGCGCGCGGCTGACCCGCAACGGCATCGAGGCCGCCGGCAAGCCGTGGCCGCTGCAGCGCGAAGGCCGCCCGTTCAGCACCTGCGCCCTCGCCTTCTCCGAAAGCTGGACCGAAGCGCGGTAGCTCTCGGGCAACAGAGATTTCCCCGTGGCCGGGCTTGCCCCGGCCATCCACGTCTTTCTTGCAGGCACAGAACAAATCACGTGGGCGGCCGGGTCAAGCCCGGCCGAGGGGGAGTTTTTAGAAGGCAAATGCACCGCCGAGGGGCGAAGTTGCTCGTTAAATTCTAACCACGCGCCCATCGGGCAAGCTCGGTCATCGGGAGCATAGCTGCAGTTACGAGAGCGGGCGGCCTTTCCTCGCGATGAATTCGGGGAAGGCCTCCTCGGCCTTGGCGCCGCGCATGACATGCGTCGTGAAGTGGCGCTCCTCCTCCCATTGCGCCTCGATGCTTTCGGTCATCTGCTTCAGCAGCAGCTCTTTGATGCCGATCACTGCGGCGCGGTTGTTGGCGGCGATGGTCTTGGCCAATTCCATGGTCTTGGCGCGCAGCTCCCCGCGCGGCACGAGGTGGTTGAGGAGGCCGATGCGGTACGCCTCTTCGGCCTCGACGATTCGCGCCGAGAACAGCAATTCCTTGGCGATCGGCCAGCCGACCTGGTTGGGCAGGGTCCAGGTGCTGTTGATGCGGCCGTAGGCGGCGGCGAGAAAGCGGAACCTGGTGTCCTCGCACCCCACCCGCATGTCGAGCGAGGAGGCGAGCACCGCGGCGCCGCCATAGGCGAGGCCGTTCATCATGCCGATCGTCGGCTTTTTGCAGATGCTGATATCGAGGTAGTGGCGGCGCTCGCGCATGCGGTCGAGTTCCGCATCGCTGTAGCGGCGGTCGTCCTCGCGCTGTTCGTGGATGTCGCCGCCGGCCGAAAAGGCGCGCCCGGCGCCGGTCAGCACGATGCAGCCGATCGCGTCGTCGGCCTCGAAACGTTTCACGACATCGTGCAATTCGCTGCCGAGCTTGCGGTTCATCGCGTTAAGCTTGTCGGGCCGGTTCAAGGTCACGATGCCGACGCCGTCCCCGGTCTCGACCAGGATGTGCTCGTAATTCATGGCTTGTCTCCCCACGCGGCGTAATGTTGGCGCCGGCGACTACCGCCCCGACGAACGCCGCATCATGCTGAGGACGATCGTCTACCCGAATTAATGTTCTAGGCCCCGGCACCCGCGCGTCGAGGCGGGGCTGCGCTGGCGCCGCGGTTTGCTGCAAATACAGCGGATTTGCAGCGAAGCGGCGCGCGGCGAGCGCGCCGATGCCGGTGCGTGCCACCTGCATCTGCTGGAAATCAGCATGCGTTAACCATTCGTCCAGCGCCACCCTTTCCCGCGTGTCCTCTTGTTCATCGATGAACGCAAGCCCGGCCACGCGGGAAACAAGTCCGAGCGCGCGCACAGCATTCCCTATATCGAAATTGCGGCTTTTTTATCGGCCGTCGGCGTTTATGCAGCCTCCAGCCGCCGAAGCTCCGCCTCGAACTCAAAGCGCAACTGTGCGCCCTCGTCTTCGGGCAACCATAGGGTCATTTGCGGCACGATGGTGCGGTACAGCGAGGTGCGGGTCGGTTCCCATGGGAGACGCTGCGCCGCTCGCGCCTCGCTGAGGATTTTATACAACCGGGCACGCACTTTGTCGGGATCGGGGCGATAGGGAGGAGGACCGGAATCGCCGAACAGGTCGGGCTGTGCCTCCGCCCGGTAAAGGTCGCGCTGCCCGCCCTGTGCCATGCCGCTTCCGCGCCTTGATGCCAGCCCACCAGCATTATGCGCTTAAGGGTGAGAGAATACCAGATGTTGCGTCAGCGGCGCTCGGGAAACGCCGCGCGGTAGGCCGCGTCGATCCGCGCCATCTGGTCGATCGTGAAGGCGAGGCTGTCGGCGACGGCGCCGACATGCTCGATCTCGTCGAGCGACAGCACGCGCCCCTTGCGCGATTTCAGGTATTTGTCGAGCACCTGGTAGCCGCCGATGCGGAACTCCCAGACATCCGGCGGCACCGGCCGGAACGATTGCCCCTTGTTGATCGCGACCGCCTGTTCGGCCGGCGCGTAGC
>DATEKP010000053.1:0-3681 GCA_035277405.1 Allostellaceae bacterium
TTTGTTATAGGAGCCGGCGCGCAGGCTGCCGCAAATCGCCAGGACGTGGATTCCCTTTGCATCGCTCATCGGTGCAACCCTTTTCCAAGGCCGAGACCACCCCCTTAACCCAGCCTGCCGGTGCCGGCAAGCCGGTCAGGCGGCGAGCCGCGGAATGAGGCGCTGCGCGTTGCCGGAGCGGATCGCGACGAGCGCGTCCTCGGGAAGGCCCGATTTGTCGAGCGCGGCACTCTGCATTGCCGTCGGCACATAGGGAAAGTCGGTGCCGAACAACACCTGCGACGATGGCACCATCTTCAAGAGCGAAGCGAGCGAAATCGGCCACGCGGCGTTGGCGGTGTCGTAATGGAGGCGCTGGAATTCGGCGAGGACGCCATCCGGCGCAAATTCGTGCAGGTCCTTGCGCAACCCGGCGAAATATTCGACCCGGCCTTCGAGCATCGGCATCGGTCCGCCGCCGTGACAGAAAATCCAGCGGATGTCGCGAAGCCGCGCCAAGGTGCCGCTGAACAAGAGGCTCGTGATCGCGCGCCCGCTGTCATATGGGTTTTCGAGGACGCCGCCCGGGGTCGCGTCATTGAGTCCGGCGCAGCAGAAGGGCGCATAGGGGTGGAAGAAGACGATCGCCTTGCGCCGGTTCAGCTCCTCGAAGACCGGCTTGTAGAGCGGGTCGCCGGGCCACCGGTCGCCAAAGCTCGTCGACAGATTGATGCCGTCGGCCTTCAAGGTATCGAAGGCGTATTCGATTTCCTTCAGCGATCCCTCGACATCGGGCATCGGCAGACAGGCAAAGCGCGCATAGCGGCCGGGGTGGTCCTGCTCCATCTTGGCGGCGTAGTCGTTGCAGGTGCGCGCGATCTTGCGCATGCCTGCCGGGTCGAGCCCGAACCACACGCCCGGGATCGAGGCGAGCGACAGCACCGACAGCGCCACCCCGTTCTTGTCCATCTCGTCGAGCGAGCTCTGCGGCGTCCAATGGGCGACGCTCTGCCCCAGATTGCCGCCGCCGTGCCGGGTCAGGTAACCCTGCCAGCCGTCGATGATCTCGCGCGGATAATAATGGTGGTGGATGTCGATCAGCCGGGGTTTTGCCGGCGCCGTCTGCGCCCGCGCGCTCCCGGCCGGCAGAGCCGCCGCCGCGCCGAGCGCACCCAGCCCGGCCAATAGGCGGCGGCGCGAGGTGTGTGTCAACCCGCAATCGTGATCGTGCGCCACCCGGAATCCTCCCCTTCACCGTGCGCCGCCAGTCTGCCGCGAAACCGCCCCCACTCCAACCTCCCGGTAGAAACCGGTGATGCTGGCTCCGCCCCCGCGGGCCGCGGGGGAGGGGAACCATGCGCAGCATGGTGGAGGGGGTGCTGATACTCACGCCGGCAGCTTTTCGAGGATGATCTTGTCGTTCGTGTAGACGCAGATGTCGCCGGCGATCGCCATCGCACGGCGGGCGATCTGTTCGGCGTCGAGGCCGTCGACCGCGATCAGCGCGCGCGCCGCGGCCAGCGCATAGCCGCCCCCGGAGCCGATGCCGATGATGCCGTCCTCGGGTTCGAGCACGTCGCCGGTGCCGGACAGGATCAGCGACACCTCCTTGTCCGCCACCGCCATCATCGCTTCGAGGCGGCGCAGATAGCGGTCGGTGCGCCAGTCCTTGGCGAGTTCGACGCAGGCGCGGGTCAATTGTCCGGAATATTGTTCGAGCTTGGCTTCGAGCCGCTCGAACAGCGTGAACGCGTCGGCCGTCGCGCCGGCAAAGCCGGCGATCACCTTGTCGTCGCCGAGCCGCCGTACCTTTCTCGCGTTCGATTTGACGACGGTCTGCCCCATCGTCACCTGGCCGTCCCCGGCGACGACGACCTCGCCGCCCTTACGCAATGACAGGATCGTCGTGCCATGCCATTGCGGCGGGTCTGCGCGGGTCATGCGCTGCATGTAGGCAGGGGAGGGGCGCGGTCAACCCGACAACCCTCTCCCGCATTGCGAGAGGGGGTTGCTCTGCGCGCCGCTACCCGCCGGCGGCGAGAGTGCGGCGCGGCGGCGGCGCGGCTTGCGCTTCGCTGTCGAGCGCCATCGGCTGGCCATGCGTCTCGATCCCGAGGAACAGGAAGGCGAGCGCCACCGCCAGCATCGTCAGCGCGATGAACAGGAAGGCCGGAAAGACGGCGGCCTCGGTCGCTTCCGGTTTGATCAGGTTGTTGCTGCCGGCGAGCAATGCCAGCGCGAGCGGCCCGAGGATCTTGCCGACGCCATTCGCCGCCTGCCCGAGGCCCGACGAGCGCGAGCCGAGCCGCACGCCGTACTGCTCGACCGTGTAGGGCGCGAGGTTCGAAAAGCCGCCCTCGACAAAAAACGCTGAGAACGCCACCAGGATCACGAACAGCGGGAAGCCGCCGGCGAGCAGCACGCCGTTGAAATAGCCGGCGAGCGCGATGCCCACCGCAGCGAGAAAGCCGAACAGCACGCCGAGCGCGCGCCGTCCCATCAGCGGCGCGATGAACGACACCAGGATCTTGCCGGTGACGCCGGTTCCCGACACGTAGATGAAATACTCGGCGGCCTGTGCCGGCTCGGCGTGCAGGGCCTGGGCGACGATCGTCGGTCCCCACAGGTAATAGCCATAGGCGGCGGTCGATGAGCCGCCCCAGATGATCACGGTCTGCCAGAACAGCCGCGGGTTGATCGAGAACAGCTCCAAAAGGTTGGCGCGCGGCGGCGAGGCCGGGCGGGCGCTCGGCAGCGGCACCTGCTCGCGCGAAAGGCCGAGATGTGTCGCCACCGCGTCACGCGCCTCGGCGAAGCGCCCTTTGGCGGTCAGCCAGCGCACCGATTCGGGCACCAAGGCCCAGGTCAACAGCCCGACGATGATCGCGATGAAACCGGTCGCCGCGACGCCGCGCCAGCCGAATTCATGCAGCAGCGCGGCCGCGACCGAGGAGGCGAGCAACGTCCCGGCGCTGGCGAACACGACGAAAAAGCTGGTCATGCCGGTGCGCCAGCGCGTCGGGGTCTGCTCGACGAGCAAGGCCAGGGCCGGGGTGACGCTAGCGGCCAATCCGAAGCCGACGAGAAAGCGCAGCACAGCGAGAATTTCCCAGGCGCCGGTCGGGACAAACGCGATTGCCCCGGAGCAGAAGCCGCAGATCAACGTGCCGCTGACCGTCTGCATCTTGCGCCCCAGCAGATCGCCGAGACCGCCCCAGGCGAGGGCGCCGATGATCGCGCCGACCCCGGCGCCGTACAGGATCAGCGCGCCCTGCGCGTAGGTCAGGTGCCATTCGGGGCCGATCGCCGACATCACGAAGGCGATCAGAAAGAAGTCGAAGAAATCGAGCACCGCAACCGCCGACAGCACCCAGAACGTCGTCCAGTAGCGGCCGTTGAGCGGCGCGTCATCGAACATCGCCAACAGATCGTCGGAACTTGCTGCGGCGGCCATCGGCATCTCCTCCACCCCGAACGGCCGCGGTTCTATGGCGCCACGGCCCGCTTTTCGCATGCCGCAGTATTCGCCGCGCCTGCGAAGGGCGTCAACGCCTCAGCAGGATGTGCCCGTCTTCGATCCGTATCTCGTAGGTCGGCACATCGGCCGAGACCGGGCCGTCCACCAGCCTGCCGTTGCGCACGTCGAACAGCGCGAAGTGCAGCGGGCATTCGACGATGTGGCCGGCGAGCTTGCCGCGCGAC
>DATEKP010000054.1:0-3367 GCA_035277405.1 Allostellaceae bacterium
AGGCTCTTCAGCGGCTATTCCGCGGCCTCTTTGACCGGGACGGGGAGCGGCTCGGCGCCGGCCCAGCCATGCTCGGCGATGTCGAACAGCACGCGCTCGGGGCCGTAGAATTTCTTCTCGAAATAGCCGGCCTGATGGCCGCCCTGGCCCTGGTCGATGTAGTGGCGGGCGCCGAGGCCCTCCAATTTCTTCGAGAATTCATCGACATCCTCGACCAGCACGCCGAAATGGTGGATGCCGCGGAAATCCATGCCCTTGCCGAGCTGGTCGGTCTTGAACTTGAGGATCGCCATGTTGAGCGTGCCGTCGCTCAAAAACACGCCGTCCGCGAGGACGCCGTTGGGCCGCCCGACCTCGACGAAATCGAACGCCCGCTTGTAGAACTCGGCCATCGCCTCCGGGTCCTCGGCGGCGATCGCGATATGGCGCAATTTGGGCATCAGGGCCTCCTCGCGTGAAAGACGCGCATCAATAGCACGACTTCCGGTTCATCCCGAAGCGCCGCTTGATGCGTCGAGCGGAATGCGGGCGAGCAGCGCCGCCATGCTCTTGCCGACCCGCGCCAGCGCCTCGTCGCGCACGAACAGCCCGAAGCGGTCGAATTCCGGCAACGGGCGGCCATTCCACGCGAACTGCGAGGCACAGACGAGCGCTTTCGGATCGGGCATCTGCGCCGGCCGCCAGAGGAACAGCGCCAGGTACTTGCCCGGCCGATAGGCGAAGACGCCGAGCGGTTGCAATTCGTCCTCGGGCGCCGCGAGGCCCGTTTCCTCCAGCAACTCGCGGCGCGCCGCGGCGACGAGGCTTTCCCCCGGCTCGGCGAGGCCCTTCGGGATATCCCACCGCGGCGAGCGCGTCGCGTGGCCGAGCAAGAGGCGCTCGCCGTCTGTGACGATGACTCCGCAGCTGGTCGTTTTCTCCGTCATCGCGTCATGCCGCTCTCGACGCCGCCGTAGAAGCCGCCGCGCTGGTCTCGATCGTCAGCGGCACTGCCGCTCGGGGACGCGCAGGCAGCGGCCACGCAGGCGAGCAGGCATGCCGCGAGGATGCTCCACCGTCTCCGCATGACCTCCACCGGATCAGCGTCATTGCGAGGAGCGGCGCGACGAAGCAATCTCGCCGCGACAACGCTCCGCCGGCGCGAGATTGCTTCGCTGCGCTCGCAATGACAACAAAGACGAGGAAACGAACGATGGAAACGATGCGCTGTTATCGGCCGCTGATCATCGGGCGCCGCGGCGCCGCGGCGGCGAACCATCCGATGGCGGCGCAGGCCGGCCTGCTGGCGTTGCGGGCCGGCGGCAACGCCATTGACGCGGCGGTCGCGACGGCGCTGACCCTGGCCGTCGTCGAGCCGATGATGTCGGGCCTCGGCGGCGACGGGTTCTACAACATCTTCGACGCCAAGACCGGCCGCGCCGTCGTGATCAACGCCACCGGCCCGGCGCCGCGCGCCGCGACCCCAGAGCGCTACCGCGCCGGCATCCCGCGCACCGGGCCGATGTCTGCCTCCGTGCCGGGCCTCGTCGCCGGGCTCGGCCTGATGCACGAGCAATTCGGCCGCCTGCCGTGGGCCGATCTGTTCGCCGAGGCGATCCGTTGCGCCCGCGACGGTTTCGGCGCGACGCCGCATTACCGCCATTTCGCCGCCGAGCACGCCGCCGTGCTGCGCGCCGACCGGCGCAGCGCCGCGGCGCTGCTCAAGGACCGCGCGGCGCCGCCGATCGGCCATCTGATCGTCCAGGCAGATCTCGCCCGCACGCTCGAAGAGATCGCCGCCGAGGGCGCCGAGTGCTTCTATCGCGGCGCGCTCGCAAAGCGTCTTGCCGCCGCATGCGCCGCGGCCGGCGTGCCGGTCGGCGAGGCCGACCTCGCCGAATTCGCGGCCGAACGGCAGGAGCCGCTGGCGGTCGATTACCGCGGCTTCACGGTGCTGGAGGCGCCGCTCAACTCGACCGGATTTGTCGTGCTGCAGGAACTCAAGATCGCCGAAAATTTCGACCTCAAGGGCATGGGCCTCGGCTCGGCCGACCTCGTGCACGTCATGGTCGAGGCGAAAAAACTCGCCTTCGCCGATCGCGAGCGCTGGGGCGCCGACCCGCGCACTTTGCAGCCGCCGTTCGAGGAATTGCTGTCGGCCGAGTACGCCACGCGCCTCGCCGCCCGCATCGACAGGCACCGCGCGGCGCCGACCCAGCCGATCCCCGAGGCCGCCGGCAATACGACCTATTTCTGCACCGCCGACGGCGAGGGCAACGCCGTCTCCGGCATCCAGAGCATCAACAGCGCCTGGGGGTCGGGGGTGACCGCCGGCGACACCGGCATCCTCCTCAACAACCGCATGGCCTATTGGCACCTCGACCCCAACCACCCGAATTATCTGCGCCCCGGCCGCCGCGTGCGCCACACGATGAACCCGCCGATGGTGCTGAAGGACGGCAAGCCGTGGGCCGTGTTCGGCACGCCGGGCGCCGACAACCAGGTGCAGATCAATTTCCAGATCGCCACGGCGATGCTCGATTTCGGCCTCAACCCGCAGCAGGCCGCCGAGATGCCGCGCTGGACCTCGAACGTGCCGGGGCAATACGCCAACTACCCGCATGACGGGCCTGACGTGCTGACCATGGAACGCCGCTTCCCGGAGGAGGTACGGCGCGAACTGGCGCGGCGGGGCCATCCGGTCGATACGGTCGGCGATCTCGAAGGGCCGTGCAGCGTCGAAATCATCCGCTTCGACGCGGCGAGCGGCATGCTTTTGGCCGGCTCCGACCCGCGCCGCGACGGCTGGGCGCTCGCCTGGTGAAGGCGGTTGTCTGCCGCTCCTGGGGTGGCTCGGAGGCGCTGCACGTCGAGGAGATGCCGCGCCCGCCGCTCGGGCCGCGCGACGTGCGCATCCGCGTGCACGCGGCCGGCGTCAATTTCGCCGACACGCTGATGATCGCCGGCAAATACCAGGTGAAGCCGGCGTTTCCGTTCGTCCCCGGTCTCGAAGCCACCGGCGAGGTGATCGAGACCGGCACTGCGGTCAAGGGTCTCGCGGCGGGCCGGCGCGTGCTGGCTTTCCTGCGCTCGGGCGGCGGCTATGCCGAGGAGATCGTCGTCGATCGCGATGTCGTCGTGCCGCTCCCCGATGCGATGGATTTCGTCACCGCCGCCGCCTTCCCCGTCGCCTACGGCACGGCGCATTTCGCGCTGACCCATCGCGGCCATCTGCAGCCGGGCGAGACGCTGCTGGTGCTCGGCGCCGCCGGCGGGGTCGGGTTGGCCGCGGTCGAAGTCGGGAAGGCGCTCGGCGCCCGCGTCATCGCCGCGGCCGGCGGCGCCGACAAGCTCGCCGTCGCGCAGGCGCATGGCGCCGACGAGCTGA
>DATEKP010000055.1:0-2731 GCA_035277405.1 Allostellaceae bacterium
CAGGCGGTGGGCCCCGCCCAATGGCTCGGCGACGATGCGGTCGACGACGCCGAGCCGCAGCAGGTCCTGCGCGGTCAGCCGCAGCGCCTCGGCGGCGTCCTGTGCGTGAGCCGCGTCGCGCCACAGGATCGACGCGCAGCCCTCGGGCGAGATCACCGTGTAGACCGCGTGTTCCAGCATCAGCACGGTATTGCCGGCGGCGAGCGCGATCGCGCCGCCCGAGCCGCCCTCGCCGATCACCGCCGCGAGGACCGGGACGCGCAGATCGAGGCAGGTCTCGATCGCGCCGGCGATCGCCTCGCTCTGGCCGCGCGCCTCGGCATCGACCCCGGGATAGGCGCCGGCGGTATCGACCAGCGTCACTACCGGCAGCCGGAAGCGCTCGGCGAGCCGCATCAGCCGGCGCGCCTTGCGGTATCCTTCGGGCCGCGCCATGCCGAAATTGCGTTTGACCCGCGCCTCGGTCTCGGCGCCTTTCTCGGTGCCGATCACCATGACGCTGCGGCCGCGCAGCCGGCCGATGCCGCCGACGATCGCGGCGTCCTCGCCGAACAGCCGGTCGCCGGCGAGCGGCACGAACTCGGCGATCAGCCCGGCGATATAGTCGATCGCGTGCGGCCGCTCGGGATGGCGCGCCACCAAGACCTTCTGCCACGGGGTCAGCCGGGCGTAGCTCTGGCGCAACAGGCGGCTGGCCTGGGCCTCCAGCCGGCCGACCTCGTCGGCGATGTTGAGGCCGCTGTCGGTCGAGAGGTGGCGCAGTTCCTCGATCTTGCCCTCGAGCTCGGCGATCGGCCGCTCGAAATCGAGAAAATGGCGCATCGGCACGAGGCCCCGGTGCCGCCGCTATTTGCGCCGCGCCAACGGGTGCGCGGTCTCGACCAGGCGGCGCAGGCGGGCGCTCTGCACATGCGTGTAGATCTGGGTCGTGGCGATGTCGGCGTGCCCGAGCATCTGCTGCACGCTTCTGAGATCGGCGCCGTGATCGACCAGATGGCTGGCGAAGGCGTGGCGCAGCACGTGCGGCGACAGCAGCGCCGGGTCGATCCCGGCGGCCAGCGCCAGCTCCTTCAATAGCTGGCCGCAGCGCTGACGCGTCAGGTGGCCTTCGGCGCCGCGCGACGGGAACAGCCACGGTGACGGCTTGCCGCGCGGCAGCAGACGGCTGCGGCTGGCGACCCAATCGCCGAGCGCCTGCCGCGCCGGTTGCGACAAGGGCACGACCCGCTCTTTGCCGCCCTTGCCGCGCACCAGCAGAAACCGCGGGTCGCGCCGCGCCGCGGCGAGCGGCAGGCCGACCAGTTCGGAGACCCTGAGGCCGGTCGCGTACAGCAACTCAACGAGGCAGCGCAGCCGCACCCCCTCGATATCGGGCCACGCGGCCGCCGCGGCGATCAGCTGAGCCACCTCGTTCTCGCCGAGAATCTTCGGCAACGGACGGCCGAGCCGCGGCGAATCGAGCCCGGCCGTCGGGTCGTCCGGCCGCACCCCGTCGCCGACCAGGAAGCGGAAGAACTGGCGCATCGCCGACTGCCGCCGCGCCAATGTGCGCGGCGCCAGATGGCGGTGCGTCATGGCCGCGACGTAGGCGTGCAGCGCCGCCGCGTCGGCGCTGTCGAGCGCCTGGCCGCGCTGGCCGAGAAAGCCGGCCAGGTCGAGCAGGTCGTCGCGATAGGCGGCGAGCGTCAGCCGCGCCGCACCGCGCTCGGCCGCCAGCATCTCGAGAAAGGCGTCGAGCCGGCGCGCCGCCGTCCCGTCCGGCGGCAGGCCCAGCTTGCGGCTATTTCGGGAAGCGCGCATCGGGCAGCGTCTTGTCGACCTGCACGGCGGCCACCGGGAAGTCCCCGAAGGCCAGGTAGAACAGCGCGCCGACGATCGCCAGCACGATGACGATGACAGATATGATGATCACCTTGACCATACAGCGACCTGCATTGCCGCGCTCGCCTTGCCACGCCGCCCGCCACGGTGATTGACGAACCGCCGGCGCTCTATGCTAGTACCCTGCCGCAGCGCGGTGCGGAAGGGCGGCGAGGACACAGAGACGGGCGGTGGTGGTCCTGACCAGGCATAACCCCGCGCCCGCGGCACGGGCGCAGGCATTCGCGCCGCGCCGCACGATCGTGCTGGTCGGCCTGATGGGGGCCGGCAAGACCAAGATCGGCCGGCGCGTCGCGGCGCGCCTCAACCTGCCGTTCTACGATTCGGACAACGAGATCGAGGCGGCGGCCGGCGAGACGATCGAGGAAATCTTCCGCAACCGCGGCGAAGGCGTCTTCCGCGACGGCGAGCGGCGCGTCATCGCCCGGCTCCTCGGCCTGCCGACGCACGTGCTGGCAACCGGCGGCGGCGCCTTCATGGACCCGGCGACACGGGCTGCGATCGCGCGGTACGGCGTCTCGGTGTGGCTGCGCGCCGATCTCGAGGTTCTGGTGGCGCGCGTGTCGCGGCGCAACAACCGGCCGCTTTTGCAGCAGCAGGACCGCCGCGCCGTGCTCGAAGAGCTGATCGCGCGGCGCTACCCGATCTACGCCGAGGCCGACATCATCATCGACAGCGGCGAGGGGCCGATCGAGGCGACCGCCGGCCGCGTCATTGCCGCGCTGGCGGGCTGCGCCCAGGCGCTGCGGCCGGTCGAGCCGGAGCCGCGGCAATGACCGTCTCGCGACCGATCAGGCCCCGACCGGCGCAAACTATCCCCTCTCCCCCCGTCCACGGGGGGAGAGGGCAG
>DATEKP010000056.1:0-3249 GCA_035277405.1 Allostellaceae bacterium
CACCGTCACGGGCCTGACGCCACGCCGCCGCCGCGAATTGCTGCCGCCCGAGGAGCTGCTGCGCCGCATCGTCGCCAGCCTGGAGGACGGCAAGGCCGAGGGGATCGTGACGATCGATCTCGCCGGCAAGACGACGATCGCCGATTTCATGGTGATCGCCTCCGGCCGCTCGGCGCGCCAGGTCGCGGCGCTGACCGAGCATCTCGAACAGGCGCTGCCCGGCCGCGTCGCGGTCGAGGGCAAGGCGCAGGGCGACTGGGTCTTGATCGACGCCGGCGACGTGATCGTCCACATCTTCCGGCCGGAAATCCGCTCCTATTACAATCTCGAAAAGATGTGGGGCTCGGCCTGGCCCGACAGCGAGGCCGGCGCCGAAGCGGCCTTGCAATAGGCGGCGCCGAGGCCGACCGCGATCCGCCTCCATATTCTCGCCGTCGGCCGGCTGCGGCGCGGTCCGCTTTACGATCTGCAGGCGCATTACGCCGGCCGCATCCGACCGCCTCTGTCGCTGGTTGAGCTGGAAGAAAAACGACCGCTGCCGCCGGCCGAACTGAAGCACAGAGAGGCCGAATTGATCCTCGCCGCCCTGCCGGCCGAGGCCCGTCTCGTCGCGCTCGACGCGTGCGGCGCGGCGTGGACGAGCCGCGACCTCGCGCAGAGGCTCGCCGCCTGGCGCGATGCCGGGACGGCAGCCGTCGCCTTCGCGATCGGCGGCGCCGAGGGGCTGGGAGAGGTGGTCATCGCGCACGCCGACGCGGTACTGTCGCTGGGCGCGATGACCTGGCCGCATTTCCTGGTGCGCGGCATGCTGCTCGAACAGCTCTATCGGGCGCAGCAGATCCTCGCCGGCCACCCCTATCATCGCGAGTGACGCTTACAACACGTCAAATGGCCGTCATTGCGAGGAGCCGAGGGCGACGAAGCAATCCGGTTGCTAAAGAAAATCGGCGGCACGAGATTGCTTCGCTTCGCTCGCAATGACCCGATATGATCGAAATTTCGATCGCGTACTTCTGCATCGGGTCCATAACAACGCGGAACATCACGGATGCCCTCGCACCTGTTCTCGCCGATCGCGATCGGCGGCCTCGATTTGCCGAACCGCATCGCCGTGTCGCCGATGTGCCAGTACAGTGCCACCGACGGCTCGGCCAACGACTGGCACTTGCAGCATCTGGCATCGCTGTCGCTGTCGGGGGCCGGCATCGTCATCGTCGAGGCGACCGCGGTCGAGCCGGAGGGGCGCATCACGCCGGCCTGCCTCGGCCTCTATTCCGACGCCAACGAGGCGGCGCTCGAACGCGTCATCGCCGCCTGCCGCCGCTGGGGCAATACGAAGCTCGGCATCCAGCTCGCGCATGCCGGCCGCAAGGCCTCGGTGCACGTGCCGTGGCAGGGCGGGAAGCCGCTGGCACCGGCGGAAGGAGCGTGGCAGCGGGTCGCTGCGTCGGCGGTTCCGTTCGACGAGGGTTGGCCGGCGCCGCAGGCGCTCGATAACGCCGGCCTCGCCCGCATTCGCGACGCGTTTGTCGCCGCCGCCCGGCGCGCCGACCGGCTCGGCTTCGACCTTCTCGAACTGCACGCGGCGCACGGCTATCTGCTGCACACATTCCTGTCGCCGATCGCCAACCGGCGCACCGACGAATACGGCGGCAGCGCCGAGGCGCGCCTGCGCTTTCCGCTCGAAGTCGCCGCTGCTGTGCGCGCGGCGTGGCCTCCCGCCAAGGCGCTCGGCCTGCGCATCACCGGCTCCGACTGGATCGACGGCGGGCTGACCGCCGCCGACGCGGCGCAGTTCGCGGCGGCGCTGAAGGAGGCCGGGGTCGATTACGTCTGCGTGTCGAGTGGCGGGATTTCACCGCAGGCGCGCGTCGTTGTCGGGCCTGGCTATCAGGTGCCGTTCGCCGCGCGGGTGCGGCGCGACAGCGGCATAATCGTGCAGGCGGTCGGCATGATCGCCGACCCGCACCAGGCCGAGGCGATTATCGCCCGAGGCCAGGCCGATTGCGTCGCGCTGGCGCGCGGCTTTCTCGACGACCCGCGGTGGAGCTGGCACGCCGCCGACGCGCTCGGCGCCGAAATCGCCTGCCCGCCGCAATACCGCCGCAGCCGCCCCGATCTGTGGCCCGGCGCGGCGCTGGTCCGCCGCCACGCAGCATGACGGCGATCCTGCAAATCCTCGCCAGCCCGCGCCCGGCCTCGATCAGCCGCCGCGTCGCCGGCGAGGTGACGGCTCGGATCGCCGCGGCATATCCCGGCGCGCGGGTCGTCGTGCGCGACCTGGCGGCCGATCCGCCGCCCCACCCGGACGGTGCGCTCTACGACGCGATCCTGTCGCCCACCCCCGACGACGATCCGCGCTTCGCGCTGTCGGAGCGGCTGATCGGCGAATTGGAGACGGCCGATTTCGTCGTGCTCGGCACGCCGGTCAACAATTTCACCGTGCCCTCGACCCTGAAGGCGTGGCTCGATCATATCGTGCGCATCCGCCGCACCTTCCGCTCGACGCCGGAAGGCAAGATCGGCCTGCTGCGCGACCGGCCCTTTGTCATCGTCAGCGCCCACGGCGGCTATATCGGCGACAATCCGCCCGGCCAGCCCGATTTCCTGACGCCCTACCTCGCCGCGATCTTCGCGACGATCGGCATCAATTCAGCCGCGTTTCTGCGCCTCGAAGGCCTGGCGCGCGGCCCCGACGCGGTCGCCCGCGCGCTCGACCACGCCGAGAGCTGGCTCGCCCAGCGCCTGCCCGGGCTGCTCGCCCCGCGCTGATTGCTGAGGAGCGAGGTCGGATATAATAGAGAGCCGCAGGATCGGCTGCCGCCGCTGCGGCGAGAGGGGCGGGACCAGCGCGGATGGCGTGTCGCATGACCCGGTTTCGAGACGGGAGCAGGATCTGCCGCACGGCGGCGATGCCGATGCTGGCGGTAATCCTGGCTGCCTGCGAGCCGACGATCGAGACGTGGCGCTCGATGTCCGGCATCGCCAAGAACGACCCCGACCCGCAGACCGCGCCGTTCACCAAGAACATGACGGCCGCGCTGGCCGAACCCTATCCGAACCTCGCCACCGTACCGCCGCCACCGAACCGGGCGACGACCGCGGCCGAGCGGGAGAAGCTCACCCAAAGCCTGGTCTCCGACCGCAGCGCGACGACCGCTGAGGGACTTCCGGCGCCCGCACCGCAATCTCCGCCCGCCGCCCCGCCGGGGAATAGCGGGCCGCCCCCGCCGGCGGCGACGGCGGAGA
>DATEKP010000057.1:0-6339 GCA_035277405.1 Allostellaceae bacterium
GAAGATGCGTAAATCGAGACGCGACGACAGCGCATTGACCACCGATACGCCGACCCCATGCAAGCCGCCGGACACCTTGTAGGAGTTCTGGTCGAATTTCCCGCCGGCGTGCAGCTGGGTCATGATGACCTCGGCGGCCGACACCCCTTCCTCCTCGTGGATGCCGACCGGGATGCCGCGGCCGTTGTCAGTGACCGTGCACGAACCGTCGGCGTTCAAGCTCACCGTCACGGTGTCGCAATAACCTTCGAGCGCCTCGTCGATCGCGTTGTCGACGACCTCGTAGATCATGTGGTGCAGGCCGGAGCCGTCATCGGTGTCGCCGATATACATGCCCGGCCGCTTCCTGACCGGGTCGAGACCGTGCAGCACCTTGATCGAATGCTCGTCATAGGCGCGGTCGTTCTCGTCGGGTTGCGGGTCGATCGGTAGCGGTGCGGTTGCCTGTGCCATCGGCTCTCAGATCTGGTTCACGGAGGAAAGTTCGGTCGTCAATGTACCGTCGCTGACCGACAGGAAATGCGCGGCGCCGCGCAACGGCGCAAACAGCGCCGCGTCGGTGCCGGTTAGCCAGGCCTGGCCGTCGAGGCCGGCCAGGATTTCGAACAACGCGGCGCGGCGTGTCCGGTCGAGATGCGCCGCGACCTCGTCGAGCAAAAGCAGCGGCGGCTCGCCGCGCTGGGCGCGCTGCAACGCCGCCTGGGCGAGCAGGATCGCGATCAGGAGCGCTTTCTGCTCGCCGGTCGAGGCGGCAGCGGCGTCGATGCCCTTCTCGGCGTGGATCACGGCGAGATCGGAGCGGTGCGGCCCGATCCCGGCACCGCCCGCCAGCGCGTCAGCGGCCCGCCCGTCCGCGAGGGCCGCGCGGAAGCGCTCCTCCGCCTCGAGCGCCGGCATCGCGGCGAGCCACTCCTCGATCGTGCCGATGAGGCGCAGGCGCGCCTGCGGAAACGGCCCCGCCGCTTCCGAGCAGGTTTGGTCCAGCCGCTCGACAGCCTCGCGCCGCGCCGCGGCGATCGCCACTCCCTCCGCCGCCATGGCGTCTTCGAGTGCAGCCAGCCATGCACCGTCGCGCGGGCCGTCGCGCAACAGGCGAGAGCGCTCGCGCATCGCCTGGTCGTAGCGCGCCACCTGCGACGCATGCGCCGGATCGAGGCCGAGCACGAGGCGGTCGAGCAGGCGGCGGCGGCCGCCGGGACCTTCAACGAACAGCCTGTCCATTGCCGGCGTCAGCCACAACACGCCGAGCCGTTCGGCTAGGCTCGCTTGAGAGCGCGCCGGTTCGCCATCGATGCGAACGGCGCGGCGCTCTCCGGCCACCGCGTCCCGGCCGGTGCCGATGCGGAGCGCACCGCGGCGGGTCGCCACCGTAGCCGCCACCGCCCAGCCGACCGCATCACCCGCCGCGGCGTCCGGCCGGCGCCGGTCGATATCGCCGAGCCGGGCATTGCGCAGGCCACGGCCGGGCGACAGCAGCGACAACGCTTCCAGCAGGTTGGTCTTGCCGGCGCCGTTGGGTCCGGTCAGCACGACGGGCTGCACCGGCACGCCGGCAAAATCGAGCCGGGCCGAGCGATAATTGCGGAAATCGGTCAGCACGAGCCGGGCGACGCCGACCCGCGCGCCGGCCTCCGCCAGACCCGCGGCGCCGGCGCTGCGACGGTCTTCCTGCGCCGCGGCAAGCATGCCTGTTATATTGGGTGAAAGCGCTGAAATTCCAGCGAATCCGGGCGATTTGACCGGCGGTCTTCGGTCACACCCGCATCGGCATCAAGACGTACAGAGCGCTGCCATCGGCGCTGTCGCGCAGAATCGTCGGCGAGCCGGCGTCGGACATCTGAAACTGCACGTATTCGCCGCCAATCTGCTCGGTGATGTCGAGCAGGTAGCGCGAGTTGAAGCCGATCTCGATCGGGCTGTTCTCGTAGCGCACCTCGAGCTCCTCGATCGCGGTGCCGTTCTCCGGGCTGGTCGCCGAGACGACGAGGCCGCCCCGTTCGATCGCCAGCTTGACGGCGCGGCTGCGCTCGGTCGAGATCGTCGACACGCGGTCGACGGCCTCGGCGAATTCCTTGCACGGCACCTCTAGCAATTTGTCGTTGTTGACCGGGATCACGCGGTCGTAGTCGGGGAACGTGCCGTCGATCAGTTTCGAGGTCAGCGCGGCTTCGCCGATCGCGCAGCGGATCTTGTTGTCGCCGAGCGCCACCTGCACCTCGGCCTCGGCTGCGCCCTCCTCGACCAGCTTGCGCAATTCGAGCACGGCCTTGCGCGGCACGATGATGCCCGGGATGCCGGCCGCCCCCTCGGGCGCCGTCATCTCGACGCGCGCCAGGCGGTGCCCGTCGGTGGCGACCGCGCGCACCACCGGCACCTCGTTAGCCTTGGTCGAATGCAGGTAGATGCCATTCAGGTAATAGCGCGTCTCCTCGGTCGAGATCGCGAACCGGGTGCGGTCGATCAGTCCGCGCAGTTCCGCCGCCGACAGCGTGAAATGGTGCGGCAGTTCGCCGGCCGACATGACCGGGTAGTCCTCGGGCGGCAGGCAGGCGAGCGTAAAGGTCGAGCGGCCCGAGCGCAGCACCATCTCGTTGCGCCCGCCGATCGTCTCCAGCTCGACCTGCGCCCCCTCGCGCAATTTGCGCACGATGTCGTAAAGCGTGTGCGCCGGCGCGGTGGTGCGGCCGTCGCGCTCGGCGCGCGCCGGCACCCGCTCGACGATTTCGAGGTCCATGTCGGTGGCGCTCAGCGCCAGATATCCGGCTTCCGCGTGCAGCAGTACGTTCGACAGAATCGGGATCGTGGTCCGCCGCTCGACGACGCTTTGCACGTGACTCAGCGCCTTAAGGAGGGCGGCGCGTTCGATGGTGAGTTTCATATTGCTGCGCGACTCTTGCCGGAGCGATGAAGAACCCCGGCCGCCGCTCGGCTTTGGCGCGAGCGCACTGCGGCGGACGGGACGGCATTATAGCACGGAACGGCCGGCGCCATACCCGGCGCTTCCGCCGGTTTGCTCCTCCGTCATTCCCGCGAAAGCCGGAATCCAGGGCCACAAGAACCGCCGGGTGCCCCTGGATGCCCGCTTGTGCGGCATGACGATGGGAGGCCGCATACGGCGTAAAGGTGATGCCCCGATGAATGCCGCTCAGGCGACCTTCATCTCGCCGAGATAGGCCTCGCGAATGAGCGGGTTGCGGCGCAGTTCGGCGGCCGTGCCGGACAGCACGACCTGCCCCGTTTGCAGGACGTACGCACGGTGGGCGATCTGCAGCGCCATGTTCGCGTTCTGCTCGACCATGAAGATCGTCGTGCCCTGGCGGTTGATCTCCTGAACGATGTCGAACACCTGTTCGACAAAGACCGGCGCCAGCCCCATTGACGGCTCGTCCATGCACAGGAGCCGCGGGCGCGCCATCAGCGCACGGCCGATCGCCACCATCTGCTGCTCGCCGCCGGAAAGCGTGCCGGCGAGCTGGCGCAGCCGCTCCTTGACGCGCGGGAACAGCGCGAAAACGCGCTCCAGATCGGTCTCGAAATCGCGGCCGCGGGTCCGCGTGTAGGCGCCCATTTCGAGATTTTCGTATACCGTCATGCGCGGAAACAGGCGGCGCGCCTCCAACACCGGTGCGATGCCGCGACGCACCCGCTCGGCGATGCTGACCCCGGCGAGCGACCGGCCTTCGTACCGGACATCGCCGCGGGTCGGCACGACGACGCCCATGATCGCCTTCATCGTCGTCGACTTGCCCGAGGCGTTGCCGCCGAGCAGGCAGACGATCTCGCCCTCATCGATGCGGTAATCGACCGACTTCAAGACGTGCAGATCGCCGTAATGCGTATCGACGCCGGCAAATTCGAGCAGCGGCGCGGCGGTCATGGCCCCTCACCCTGTCCCTCTCCGCGCAGTGCGGGGCGAGGGGACGCCGCGGCGGCGCCTTTAACAAAGCCGCCGATGCTGTTCTCCAACGGCGGTGAGGCTCTCCCTCTCCCGGCATGCGGGGAGAGGGCCGGGGTGAGGGGCCGGAGCGGCTCACGCAATTGCGGCGCTCCGGCCGAGATAGGCGCGGATCACTTCGGGGTCGCGGCGCACCTCGGCGGGCGAGCCTTCGGCGATCTTCTCGCCGTGATCGAGCACGACGACGGCCTCGGCCAGATTGACCACAACGTCGAGCTTGTGCTCGATCAGGACGATCGTCAGGCCGAGCCGGTTGAGGCTCTTGATCTGATCGGCAAGTTCCAGGGTCTCGGCCGGGTTCATGCCGGCGGTCGGCTCGTCGAGCAGCAGGAGCTTCGGCTGGGAGGCCAGCGCGCGGGCGATCTCGGAGCGCCGCCGGTTGGCGTAGCTGAGGCTGGAGACGAGGTGATCGGCGCGCGGCACCAATCGGTTGCCGAACACCGCCAGAATCTCCATCGCCCGCTCGCGCGCCTCGCGCTCCTCGCGCTGCGTATGCGGCAGCCGCAGCAGCGCCTCGACGGCGCCGGCGCCGAGCCGAGCGTGCATGCCGATCAGGACATTTTCGAGCACGGTCAGGTTCGGGAACAGCCGCAGGTTCTGGAAGGTGCGGGCGATGCCGCGCTCCAGCACGACATGCGGCGGCCGCCCGCCGATGTCGCCGCCGGCAAAGCGAATATGGCCCGAATCGGCCGGCACCAGCCCGGTCACCGCGTTGAACAGCGTCGATTTGCCCGAGCCGTTCGGGCCAATGACCGCGAGCACCGAATGCGCCGGCACCGCCAGCGAGACCTCGCGCAAGGCGACCAGCCCGCCGAACCGCACGGTCAGCTTGTCGATTTCCAGGAGCGGCCCGCTGGCGCTCTCGGGGACCGCGCCGAGCCCGCGCAGGCTTTCGAAACCGCCGCGGGTGACCTGCGCCGACTGCTGCTCGAAGCTCAGCGCGGCAACCCGGCGGCGCGCCGGGATCAGCCCCTCGCGGCGGTACAGCATCATCAGGACGAGTATGATCCCGAAGATCAGTTCGATCGACGACGCCAGCTCGACGTGCTGCAGCCATTCGACATCGATCAGGCGGCCGAGCACATGCAGCCAACCCGACAAATCCTGCAGCAGCCACGATTGCAGGATCTGCAGGATCAGCGCGCCGAGCACGACGCCCCAGATATTGCCCATGCCGCCGAACACGATCATCACGAGCAGCATGACCGAGACCGGGAACATGAACATCTCGGGAGTGGCGGTCTGCAATTTCGCGACATAGAGCGTGCCGGTGGCGCCGGCGAAGGCAGCGCCGGTGGCAAACGCGAGCAATTTGAACTTGACCCGGTTGACGCCCATCGCGGCGGCGCCGATCTCGTCCTCGCGGATCGCCATCCAGGCCCGGCCGATGCGCGAATATTTGAGCCGCGTGCTGGCGAACATCAGAAACGCGACGAGCGCCAGCCCGACATAGTAGTAGGGCGTCGCGCTGACCCCGAAGCTGTGCCCGAAGATCTGCGGCGGCAGCACGCCGTTCAATCCTTGCGCGCCGTTCGTCACGGTCGGCGTATTGCGCGCGACAATGGGCACGATCTCGCCGAACCCGAGGGTCACGATCGCCAGATAGTCGCCTCTGAGGCGCAGGGTCGGGGCGCCGAACAGGATGCCGAAAAACGCCGCCACCGCCGCCGCGACCGGCATCATCAGCCAGAACGACACCTGGAAGTGGACCGTCCCGTTCAGGTTGGCGACGAGGCCGAGCCAGGCAAAGGGCTGCCAGAAATCGCTCCATGCCGGGTGCAGTTGGAATGAAGCGAGGGCGCCGTACGTGTAAGCGCCGATCGCAAAAAACGCCGCGTAGCCGAGGTCGAGCAGCCCGGCCAGTCCGACGACGATGTTGAGGCCGAGCGCGAGGGCGGCGAACGACAGGGCATTGGCGGCGGCATCGACATCGCCGTCGTTGTTGATGACCGGCGGGAACAGCACGGCGGCCAGCGCGACGCAGGCGATCGCGATGCGCTGCCCGCGCGGCGTCGCCAGCAATTGCATCGCCGGTAGGCGCGCCCGCAGCGCCGGCCACGGCCCGACCGCCGCGCGCGGCTTCTCCTCGACCCGGTCGGTCATTCGATCCGCCGTCAGGATTTTGTCGGGGCGGCGCGGCCGAACAGGCCGGCCGGCGCGAACACCAGCACCAGGATCAGGATCGAGAAGATGATGACGTCGGTCCAGCGCACCGCGATCAACTGCCCGCCCAAGGTCTCGATCAGCCCGATCACGATGCCGCCGACCATCGCGCCGGTGATGCTGCCGATGCCGCCGAGGACCGCCGCCGTGAACGCCCTGAGCCCGGCCGTGTAGCCGATCAGGAAGCTCGTGTAGTTGTAGTAGAGGCCGAAGATCAGCGC